>JANMGN010000228.1:0-13872 GCA_031374645.1 Chitinophagales bacterium
TTGACCGTTTCGGGAGGCATTTCGCCATTCAAGTACGTTTGGAGCAACGGATGGGCGCAGGAAGATTTATATGATATTCAAGCTGGATTTTACTCCGTTACTGTTACTGATGCTGTTGGAGCAACAGCGCAAAAAGATACAACAGTACTTCAATATCCTTTTATCCCGCTTGAGCCATTAATTAAAAGACCGAATTGCGACGGTACGGAAAAAGGTAAAATTGAATTATTTGATAATAATATTATCTATCAATGGAACACTGGTCAATTTACATCTAAAATAAGTAACCTTGATGCAGGACTATACAGCGTTACGGCAATAAATATATTTGGTTGTACTAATTATCTTATTATCGATTTGAAACCAGAACTTTATTTTGATATTATAGGAAATACTGTAGATGTTTGTGAAAATACCGCAAAGTTACAAGTAACAAACCCAAAAGGAACGCCGCCGTTTTCCTATCAATGGGCAAAAGATGGCGGAACAGTAGCAGATAAAACTTCTACGATTGATGCCGTTGCAGGTATTTATTACGTTACAGTTACTGATGCCACGGGTTGTAGTGGAGAAAAATTAGATATTATTGTAGGCAATGCTGAAAATACAATCTCTTTAAAGGAATTAAAACCATCGGTTTGCAGTAGTGGAGCGGGAGAGATTGCCGTAACGTCTTTAATGGCGGGAAATAAGACGGCTATAAAAGATTGGAGCAATTACAAATTTACTTGGAGCAACGGCATTGTAAAAACAGGCGATACGACGCTGACAGGTTTGGCAAGCGGAACATATACGGTGACGATTACTGCGCCAAAAGGTTGTACTTTTAGCAAAGAAATCACTTTATTGGATAAAAATTTGAAAATTGGTTTTGATAAATTTCAACCCTGTTTAGGTAAAGGTAACCTTTCTTTGACCGCCAAAGTGCTTTCGGGCGGAACAACTCCCTATACTTTTTTATGGGGCAATGGCGTAAATACAGCCGAAATCAAAAACATTAGCCCTAATAATTATGATGTAACTATTTCAGATTCAAAGGGTTGTAAAAGTACAGCAACCACATTTATTGGGCAACCATCTTTTTTAATTCCGCAAGTTGGCGTAAAAGAATACGCCACGAGTTGCCCAAAAATCAATGTTGATACCATTTATAATGGTGTGCCGCCCTTCACTTATCAATGGTCTAATGGGCAAACAAGCTCCAATACAGATTATTACCCTTTGACCAATAATGGCGCTGTTTCGATTACCATAACAGATTCGCAGGGCTGCACCAACGATCCGCAATGGGCAGCGAATAGCGTTTTTCAATTGGCTCATTATTACTACAACATAGAAACTTGTAAAAATCAAGCGAGTATTATTCCGAAATGTAGCAATCCAAAATTTAACTATCTTTGGGATAATGGCAGTACAAATAGTACAGCAACCAATCTTAGTGCAGGTTTGCATTACGTTACTGTTACTGAAACCTTTCATAATGTTTCTACTATTGATACAATAAGCGTTAATCCGAACAAACCTTGCCCGATTACGACTTTTATCAAAGGAAATATCAAACGAGATGCCAATGCCAATTGCCTTATAGATTTGGGCGAACAAGCGTATAAAAACCAAATTGTATCGTTTTTGCCAGGCCCTTCTTTTGCTTCTACCAATGACAAAGGTGAATACGTTGCTTTCTTGACACCTGGGAATTATACAGTCAATACAGCTACTAATTTTTATGAAAAAAATTGCCAAAACAATGTGGCGGTTACACTCGTAGATTCTGCAAAGGTGGATTTTCCAATAAAGGCACTCATAAATTGCCCTTACATGGAAGTAGATATTAGTTCGCCTATTTTACGCCGTTGTTTTGATAATAATTACTACGTAAAATATTGTAACAATGGAACAGCTACTGCAAAAAATGCTTCGATAAAAATTGATTTTGACCCGATTTACATGACTTATAAAGGGGCATCAATTCCTATTGCTTCTTCGCAAAATGGTGTTTTGACCTTCAATGTTGGCGATGTTGCTGTTGGCGAATGTAAAAATTTTAGTATTTCATTGTATTTGAGTTGTACAAATGGTGTAATGGGACAAACACACTGTGTCAAGGCTCGGATTTTTCCAGACAGTATTTGCCAATCTCCCAATAACCCAAAAGTAGTTGCGAGTGCAAAATGTATTGGAGAAAATGTAGTTTTAACACTGCAAAATATAGGAAAAACTGCGATGACATCGCAACGAGATTACCTTATCATCGAAGATCAAGTGATATTTAAAAAAGGTAAATTTCAACTTGCGCCCAATGAAAAAATTGATTTTAAAATGCCTACTACGGGAAAAACCTACCGTATCGAAGCAGAACAAGAAAGCACTTTTGAATTTGGTCCTGATAAACCAAGTGCTTGGGCGGAGGCTTGTGGAAAAAATCCTCAAGGATTTACTGATGGATTTGTAACGATATTTGGCAAAGGCGATGATGATGCTTTTACGAGTGTCGATTGTCGGCAGAGTGTTGCTTCTTACGACCCGAATATAAAAGAGGCTTATCCGAAAGGGTATCAGGCGGCTCATTTGTTGCCGCAAAACGAAGATTTAGAATACACTTTAGGTTTTCAAAACGAAGGAACGGACACCGCTTTCACGGTTGTTTTACGAGATACCTTAGATAAATCCTTAGATGTCAATACTTTACGCATAGGTGCAAGTAGTCATGTAAATAAATGGTCTGTAAGTGGAAATGGTATTTTGAAATTTACTTTTGATAAAATTAACCTGACGACAAAAAATCAAAATGAGGAAAAATCACAAGGTTTTGTCAAATTTCGTATTTCGCAAAAGAAAGATGTAGCCTTAGAGACGGTCATAAAAAACCGTGTTGGGATTTATTTTGATTTTAATGCTGTTGTTATGACCAACGAGGTTTTCCATACGATAGGCAAAGATTTTCTCAAAAGTACAGCTGTTAAAAATCCAAGATTTGAAAAAGTAGAAATCAATGTATATCCGAATCCTACGGACAGCGATGTTACTTTTGATATACAAAACATTGAAAATCAATCGTTTGAGTTAATTTTATACGATATTTCTGGAAAAATACTGAGAACAGAAAATTACAATACTACTCGTTTTATTTTCAAAAAAGACGACCTTTCAAATGGAATGTATTTTTACCAATTGAAAACAAAAGGGCAGTTGATTTGTAATGGAAAACTGATAATTTTGTAGAAGGAAGATGTTTTGAGCTTTGAGTAATATTTATATCAGAAAATAGTAGATGCGCTTAAATATTTTGCCTATGAATAATACTATCAATATCATTCATTTTTAGAACTTTTATTGTTGCTTCTCCAATGGGCGTTTTTGCATAAAAAACGCCCATTTCTACATAAAAATGTTCTTCCCAAGTGTCTTCTCTTGGATTAAATAACGGAATGAGCATTTTATCAGGCAATAGCATTGTGGATAGATCAGTACCTTTGTTGTAGTTGTAAATAGTGCAAGTCAAAGCAAGATTTGATAAATCAGACGAGCCTCCATGCTTCAAAGCAATGATATGTTCTATCTGATGTTTTTGAAAGACATCGGATTGGTTCAATTTACAATACTCACAAGTACTTTCGGCTCTTGCGACCACGGTCTTTTTCTTCTCTTCTGAGATATAACGCTTCATGCAGCAAGACGTTTTTTGGCTTTGGCTTTTGCCATGCGCATAATTTGTTCAATCATTACGAAACGCTCTAATTCTTGTTGTTCGCTCGTATCTAAACCTTCTTCTCTTAGTTTAAATTGTAGGTCTTCTAACCGTTGTTGCGATTGTGAAGACGGGGCAAATGATACTATTTCTTCAGGACGAGGCGCTGAAGTAATAAAATCTATCATTTCATCATATACTCTTAACGCTACCATTTTATCAATATTTTAGACAAAGATAATTAGTTTTTTTGATTTTCCAAAAAATAATTACACATCACAAATTTCAAAATCTCTATTTTTACTTTTTTTTCTCCTAAAAATATGATTTCTTTGCGTTCAAATGTAATTTTATATTTATGAAAAAAATAAGTGCAGATTGGGTGTTCACGGTTGTAGGCGACCCCATCAAAAATGGAGTAATTACCTTGGACAAAAAAGGTAAAATCTTAAGTGTAGATAGTTTAGAAAATCACGATTTGGCAACGGTCGAGCAGCACAAAGGCGTGATAGTGCCAGGTTTTATCAATACGCATTGTCATTTGGAGCTTTCGCACATGAAAGGTTTGGTGGATACTGGTACAACGCTTATTCCGTTTATAACGGCAGTGGTACAGAAAAGGAATTTGCCACAAGATGTCATTTTGGAAGCTATCGAGAAGGCGGATAAAGAAATGCAAGAAGGCGGTATCGTGGCGGTCGGAGATATTTCTAATGTGACCGATACTTTTGCCACAAAAGCAAAAAGTCCTATACGGTATTATACGTTTGTGGAAATGTTTGATTTTTTGCAAGAACAAAATGCCGAAGCTACTTTTGAGCAATACAATGCTGTTTTTGAGCAGCTTACGTTACAAAATGGCGATAAAAAAGCGAGTGTTCCGCACGCACCGTATAGTGTTTCTAAATCTTTGTTTAAAAAACTCAAAGACGCAAACGCTAAAAGTGGCGCAACCATAAGTATTCACAACCAAGAAACGCCACCTGAAAATGAGCTTTTTATGTCAGGAAAAGGCGCATTCGTAGATTTTTATAGTAAATTCGGTATAGTGCTTGATGGTTTTAAATATCCTAAAAAACCTTCTATTTATTACGCTATCAAAAATATGAATCCTCGCAATCGGACGATTTTTGTACACAATACGCTGACCACAAAAGCGGATATTGAAGCGGCACAGGCTTGGAGTAAAAATATTTTTTGGGCAACTTGCGCCAACGCAAATCTTTATATTGAAAACAAAATGCCTGATTATCAGCGTTTTATAGATTGTGACGCTCGTATGACGATAGGTACGGATAGTTTGACTTCTAACTGGCAATTGTCTGTTATTGAAGAAATGAAAACCATTGCTCGCTATCAGTCTTACCTTGATTTTGCTACGATTTTGCGCTGGGCAACGCTCAACGGCGCACAGGCACTCGGTTTTGAAAAAGATTTTGGAAGCATAGAAGTAGGAAAAAAACCTGGACTTAATCTTTTGAATTTGGGAGATGATTTTAAATTAAATGCGGATACGGTAGTAAAAAAACTGCTGTAAAAGCACTTTTTTTTCATAATTTCACAAAAAATCCCGACTTCTCTAAGAGAAGTCAGGATTTTTTTTCTTGTGCCCAAGACAAGATTCGAACTTGCACACCCTTGCGAGCACTACCACCTCAAAGTAGCATGTCTACCAATTTCACCACCTGGGCATTTTACTTTTTTTAAGCGAGGGCAAAGATACGTTTTTTCATTTTATAAAAACAAACAATTATAGAATATTTTTTGTCAAACGATTAGGTTGAATAAAAATGCTTTTTTTGTTCGTCAGCTTTTCGATTTAATTTTCATTTTTCTTAACTTTTCTCTAACAATTGACCGTTGCCATTTAAAAGCATACCGTTCCCTAATTTTAGTTACGAATATTAACCTTTTTGCTTTACATATTATAAAAATAGATATATATTTGTAGCATCAAACACAAACATTTATCACGATATGGGCTTATTCATCACATTTATCTTTATGTTTTCTGGGCTTGCTTATGCTTCGGTACTTGCAGGCGTACCTCCTGTACCTCCTGCAGATGACATTGTTGTAAATGATGTTTCTGCGGATGAAGATGCGACAGCAGAACTTGTAAGTTCGGAGGAAACTACTGAAAAGGTGAATTCTTAATAAATAAAAGTTTTTCAAATAAAAAACCTACAAAAATTCAATAGATTTTTGTAGGTTTTTTTATAATAATTTTTATAAAAAATTGATAACAAGCTATTTACAAATGTAATTATTTATTATAAATTATTCATTTTTAATTAAAAATTACATTGCCAAAATCTCTGACAAAGCCATCAAGTCAGCATCTAATGTTTTCGTATGATGAATCGCCTCGTCAAAAGGAGTATATTTTATTTTATTATTTACCAAACCAATCGCCACATTTTCTTTTCCGTCAAGCAATGCTTTTACCGCAGCAAAACCCAGTCGGCTCGCCAAAACCCTATCCGCACAAGTCGGAGAACCGCCTCTTTGCAAGTGTCCAATTACCGCCACTTTTGTATCGTAGTAATCAAATTTTTCTTTTACCAAATCCGCTACTTTTTGTGCGCCACCGAGTTTATTTCCTTCAGCTACCAGTATAATTGAAAATAATTTATTTCGCTTAGAGCCCTTTTTTAAAAGATCCAAAAGCGTATCCAAATCCATTGCATTTTCAGGAATCATCACACCGCTTGCACCACTTCCGATACCAGTATTCAAGGCAATATAACCAGAATCTCTACCCATTACTTCTACAAAAAACAAGCGATTATGCGAATCTGCCGTATCTCGTATTTTATCCACCGCACGCATTGCAGTGTTCACAGCTGTATCAAAACCAATCGTGTAATCTGTGCCATAAAGGTCATTATCTATCGTGCCAGGCAACCCAACAAACGGAATATCATACTCTTGCGACATCAGCAAAGCACCTGTAAAAGTTCCGTTTCCGCCAATCGCAACACAAGCGTCTATGTCGTGCGCCATAAGATTTTCGTAAGCTGTTTTTCTGCCTTCGGGCGTACGAAAAGCATCGCTACGAGCCGTTTTGAGCATTGTACCGCCACGGTGCATGATATTTCCGACATCATTGCTTTCTATTCTATGAATATCGCCCCGAATCATGCCGTCATAGCCCCGTTGAATCCCAAAAACGTGCAAATCTTCAAAGGTTGCTGTCCGAACGACTGCTCGGATTGCTGCATTCATACCAGGAGCATCGCCTCCAGAAGTAAAAACTGCTATTCTTTTGATGTCTTTTTTCATAATTCCTTTTAATTTAAAACGGGCTTTGGGTAATTATTAATTAATAATTAATAATTAATAATTTTATAAAAATCTGATTGTCAGTTATTTATATAAGTAATTTATCCAATTTATTCTTTCAGCTTTACTTCTTTAGCCCAATTGCTTATGATACGCCACCAAATTATCAATCGGTTTTCGTACAATATTGCCTAATTTCATACCTTTAAGATGCAGCTCTATCCGTAAAATATCTTGAAAATAATATGCTATCGAACCAACAAAATGTATGGGCAACTCGGTACAGCCTTTGTATTTACAAATGTGTTTTTCTATCAAGGATTGAAAAGCTGCACCTACTAATTTTTGTATAAAATAATTTTCTTTGTGTTCTGATAAAAAACGAGTAAACGAAGCCATAAATACATTTGCACCAGGCTCATACAAGCGATTTTTGATAGAGGTTTTTCCCTCAGGATACGTTTCATCAAAATCTTCTTGCAACTCTTTTGGTAGTTCTCGGTAAAAATACGCTTGTATCAAACGGCGGCCTAAATCAGAGCCGCTGCCTTCGTCGCCAGCCATAAAACCAAGATTGGAAACATTGTCTGTGATTTTTTCGCCATCATACAAACACGTATTTGAGCCTGTACCAATAATGCAAGCAATACCAGCTTTGTCGCCACAAGTTGCTCGTGCGGAAGCCAACAAATCATGCTCAACGTTCATCATAGCATTTGGCATGATTTGACGAAGTGCTTTTGCGACTATCTCTGCACGGTAATTATCGTGAATTCCTGTACCATAGTAGATGACTTTTGAAATCTCGTTGCAAGGCACTAAATTTACAAATTCTTTATTAAGTTCGGCAGCAATAAACTCCGAACTATGAAAAAACGGGTTGAAACCCATCGTAGAAACCAAGTAAGTAGAACCGTCGTCTTTTACGATAGTCCAATCGGCTTTTGTAGAGCCACTGTCAGCAATAATGAACATAATGTATTTTTTGAGCTTTTTTTAATTAAATGTAAAAGCTAATTGTGGTTGGTATTTTTATTAAAAGACTTTTTTTAAACGTGTTTTCTCAGGTAATGTTGCAAAGGTAGTGTATTTTTTACACTAAGTGTATATTCATTCAAAATCATTGGAGCTTTTATATATTTTTTAAACTATTTACCTTGAATCAAAGATAAAAAAACGTCAGCAAAATTTAAACTTTGCTGACGTTTTTTTTATACAATTCGTAAAACTTAACTTATCCCATCATCGCTACAAATTCATCGAACAAATACCTCGAATCGTGTGGGCCAGGTGCAGCTTCTGGGTGATATTGTACAGAAAATGCGGGCTTGTTTTTGATGCGAATACCTTCTATTGTGTCGTCGTTGAGATTGACATGTGTAATTTCTATATCATCTGTACGTTGGCGCAAAACGTCAGGATTTACGGCAAAACCATGATTTTGGCTTGTGATTTCACATTTTCCAGTCAAAAGATTTTTTACAGGATGATTGATACCACGATGCCCGTTATGCATTTTGTAAGTGGGAACATCCATCGCCAAAGCTAAGATTTGATGCCCAAGACAGATACCAAAAAGTGGTTTGTTCAGAGCTAAAATATCTTTTGTGGTTTGGATAGCGTAATCCATTGGCTCGGGGTCGCCAGGCCCGTTAGAAAGAAAATAACCTGTTGGTTTCCAGGCTTTTAACTCCTCTAATGACGTTTTGGCAGGAAAAACTTTTACATAACAATCTCGCTCTACGAAGTTACGCAAGATATTTTTTTTCACACCATAATCCAAAACAGCCACACGGTATTTTGCATCAGGATGTCCCAAAGCGTAAGGAATTTTGGTGGAAACAGTAGATGCCAACTCCAAACCAGTCATAGAAGGCATTGTTTTGAGTTCTTTCATAAGTGCCTCTACATCTGTTGTTTCTGAAGAAATAATGGCGTTCATCGCTCCTTTTTGGCGTATATAACGCACGATTTCTCTTGTATCCACGTCAGAAATAGCGGTCAAATTATTTTTTTCAAAATAATCTTGAATACTCGCATCTGCTTTTGCACGAGAAAAATCAATGTTAAAATTGCGGCAAACCATACCTGCAATTTTGATGTTGTCGCTTTCTACTTCATCAAATTTTGTCCCATAATTGCCAATATGCGCATTGGTATTGACCATAATTTGCCCAAAATACGAAGGGTCAGTATAGATTTCTTGGTAGCCTGTCATACCTGTATTGAAACAGATTTCACCTTTGGTCGTTCCTATTTTTCCTGCGGCATGACCTCTGAATATTTTGCCGTCTTCTAAAAGTAAAATTGCTTCTTTCATACAATAAGTGATTGGGCTAAATTTATTTAGTTTTATTTCTCAGTCGATTGCTCAAAAAGCGATAAGTAACTTCCTTATAGTCAGCTATTTATCACTTTTTTCTCAACGACAAATAATACTAAATCATTTTCAACGCCTATGATAAAATTTTTAAAAAAAAGAGTAATACCACAACAGTATTACTCTTTAAAATATATTTTAATTTGCCGCAGGGGCAGTTTCTTTAGCTAAAAATTCTTTTATCCACTCGGTAGTTACAGATTTTGGTCTTTCCAAAGGTAAGCCCAATGCACGTGACCAACAAGCCGCAGCCAATACGCCCAACGCACGTGAAACACCAAACAATACGGTATAGTAAGAATATTCTCTCATACCATAATGTACGAGTAGTGCGCCAGAGTGTGCATCAACATTTGGCCAAGGATTTTTGATTTTACCCAAAGAACTCAAAATCGGTGGTACAACTTCAAAAATCTTCCAAACGGTTTCTACCGTATCATCATTTTTGATGTATTCTTTTGCAAACTCCATTTGAGCTGTAAAACGAGGATCTGGCTTGCGCAATACCGCATGACCGTAACCTGGAACGACTTTGCCCGAAGCCAAAGTTTGTTTTACGTATTCTTCAATTTGCTCGCCACTTGGTTTGGTCGTTCCCAAACTTTCTTGCATTTTGAAAATCCACTTTATAACTTCTTGATTAGCAAGCCCATGCAGAGGTCCCGCCAAGGCATTCATAGCTGCCGAAAAAGACAAATAAGGGTCGCTCAGTGTAGAGCCTACCAAATGCGTTGTGTGTGCCGAAGCATTTCCGCCTTCGTGGTCGGTATGAATAGTAAGGTACAAACGCATCAGATTTTTAAATTCTGCACCATCATAACCCAACATGTGAGCGAAATTTGCGCCCCAATCCAAACGAGTATTAGGTTCTATTTGCTCATTATTTTTATACATACGACGGTAAATGTATGCTGCTACACGAGGCAAACAAGCAATCAAATTCATCGTATCTTCGTAAGTACAGTCCCAATATTCTGATTTTGGCATACCTTCGTCATAGCGACGAGCAAAAATACTTTCTGTCTGCATTGCGCTGATTCCGATGCTAAATTGTGTCATCGGATGCGTAGTCAAAGGCAAGGCATTTATGGTATCAAAAACGTGTTGCGGCACTTTTGCACGGCGTTCCCAATCATTTGTAAGCCAAAGCACTTCTTCTTCTGTAGGAATTTCGCCTACAAGCATAAGCCAAAAAATACCTTCTGGAAGTGGCTCTTTACCACGACCTCTTGGTAATTTTTCACGCAACTGCGGAATAGAGTAACCTCTAAAACTAATACCTTCTTGTGGGTCGAGCAGCGAAGTTTCCCAAAGCATACTCGTAATATCACGCATACCACCAAAAATCTGATTGACTTTTACGTCATCTACCACACGTTCGCCGTGTTCCTTATTAATTGCTTTTATTTCGAGTGCTTGCGCTTGCGCTTTCTCAAAAAATTTCTGTTTTAGGGTATCCATATCCTATTTGAAAGTATAAAAAAACACGAAGTTTTTAGATTAAATTATGTATAATGTAGTTGCTAAAATAAATGTTATTTATTTTTATACGACTACTGTGGTTGATTTGGCTAAAACGTTCAGACTACGGTTTTGTTTGTTTATTTACTGCTTTTTTAATAAAAAGCATCGAAAATTCATATCGTCACAAAGATATATAAAACTATATGGAATTTCAAAGGATAAACGTTTTTTAGTAAAAATTTATTTTAAACTTTGGTCTAAATGTCAATTTTAAAAGAATGGTATTTATTTAGATTTGTAGCTTAAAATGATGTGTTATAAGTGTGTTGCAAAAAAAAATTGCCTTGTATTCGAAGTGAATACAAGACAATTGACTACAAAGTAAAAATTAAACCTGAAAATGAAATGTTATTTTTTAACAAACATTTTCATCACACTATCCATACTATTTTCATTGGAAAAACGAATATGATAAACTCCTACGGGCAAATCTTCTACATTTAAAGGGAAATAATTCTCTCCTGTTTGTCCGTTATAGTTTTCGTTTTTTACTATTTGACCTAAACTATTCACAATACTAATTAGTAAAGCTACATTTTTAGGACTATTAAAATGTACATTCAGAATACTGCTCGTAGGAACAGGGTTGATTTCGATATTATCTAATACATTCGTTTTATTGGCATTGGTAACGATTATTTTTGAAAATTCGTTTCTGCCATCTTCATCAATCGCATTCAGTTGGTAGTAAGTATTTTCGCTTGTATTATTTGTCTTGTCTAAGAAAAAATAAGATGCGCCATTGCCATTTTTACCTTTTCCTTCTGAAAAACCAATTTTTTCAAAACGGCTACCATCTGTACTTTTTTGAATTTCAAAACCAGCAAAATTACTTTCTGTTTCTGTTCTCCAATCCAAACGTACTTGATTATTTTCTTTTTTTCCTTCAAAAGCAATCAATTTTATAGGCAACGGAGCAGCAACTTCTGAATCAAATGCACCATCGCTAGGAGCAGTTCCACTGCCGCCATCTGTACCATCAGGTCCAGCAGAAGCCGTTGTTCTTGCGCCACAAACAGAAGCATAACAATCTCTTATCCATATATTCCCAGCCAAATCGGTAAACGAAATATTGGTATAAATTCCTGTTCCTGGGCCATAAAGCGAGTTGCAAAAAGCCAATAAAGTAGCTCTTGTTCCTGTGGCACTATAAAGACTATACATTTCTAATGTACCAGTTCCTGGCGTAAAATTTTGCCCAATCGCAACACTTGTGTAAGTATTTGTTCCGCCACAATCTGTTATTGTTGTGGCATCGCCGATACCAAAACCAACCGTAGGTACGCTACTGTACATTTGGTAATTTGTAGGGTTTTGAGGAGGAGTATTCGGAGCATAAGAGCTATTGGCATTGTAATTCAAATAATTCAAACCAGCCAATAAGCCCGAACCTGGACAAGTTCCTGCTACGGGCGTTCCGCAAGGCAAACAAGAAGGAGCAGAATCTGTTCCGTTTGCACCACCAGCTCCGCCTATGCCTTTTGTACCGCCAACACCACCAGCTCCGCCACTAAGGTTTATCATGGTAGCTGTTAGTGAAGCACCAAATGCTTTTTTCATATAAACAAAACCGCCTGCGCCGCCGTTTCCGCCGTTTCCGCCAGAACCGCCGCCAGCACCGTTTCCACCGCCGCCGCCGCCGCCTTTCAAGTTACATTCACGTGCGCCACCTGTACCACCAACGCCACCTGTGCCGCCTGTTGCTGCCGTAGTTCCGTCTGTACCAGGAGTACCGCCTACGTAAAATTGAACACCTGTGCCAGCTATGAAATTTTTGACAAAAATTAAAATTAAGCCACCACCAATACCGCCATTTCCACCTGCGCCACCAGCTCCGCCAGCCGAACCAACTGCGCCGTTTGTACCAAGGATACCTGTGGTAGGTTGGTCGCTTCCGCCGCCGCCGCCGCCAGCTCCAATACCACCGATACCAGCGTTACCACCAGTACCGCCAGCTCCTAAAAGATAGCGTTTTGATGCTATTACGCTTGCATTTGTAGCAGGAATACCTGCGCCAGGGACATTCGGATTAAGTACAGGAACAATTGCCGTAGCCGTTGCACCAGTTCCGCCACCATCTTTGCCACCGAAAACGCCTTGTCCACCGCTACCCGTATTGCCACCAGCTGTGGCAGGGTCGCCATGAATACCAGCTGTGCCACCTGCACCTCCAGTACCAGCTGCACCACCATTTGTACCATCAAAACCTTTGCCAATCATGTCTAATTTTCCACCTGGATTGATAGTGAAATCGTTGTTTACCATAAATGCCAAAACACCGCCCGTCGTACCATTCCAAGCCGAAGTGGTTAGTGTTCCGTTGATAGTAGCATCGCTATATTGTGATAATTTGATAAGCTGCACTTTTTCAGTAGCAGCGTCATAAGATTTTAGAGGTACAGTACTCAAAGTTACTGTTGCACCACTGACAGTCGCAATTTTTAATTGTTCCCAGTTTCCTTGATTTCCTGTACTGCCCGTCATTTGAATCAAGAGAACTTCGTCGTTGGCTGTAAAACTTGCAGGACTTGACGTAGTTAATGTACTACCAGAGACAGCTGTCACTGCGGTAGCCGTAATGGCTAAATTTGCGGTACCGCTAACAACTGAAACGCCAACACTACCGTTGCCATACTGTGCAAATAGGTTGTTAAGAGTACAAATAAGCATTATCAAAAGGCTTATTTTTAAAAGGTTATTTCTAAAAATCATGTCGTTAAAATTAGGTTTAAAAAAGTTTAAAAAGTGTTTAAGTATATTTTTTCGGAATAAAAAATGATGATAATCTTGCTAATACATCGCTGCCACACGATGATAGGAGTTTTGCAAAAAAACGGATCTTGCTCTTACATCGCTGGCGTTACTAACCTTATTGACCTATATTTTTTAATCGATAATTTTTTATTTTTTTTTACATAAAAAGCATAGATTTGACTGTCTTTTTTTGAGATGAATCAAAGAGACAGTGCCCGCCTTTATTTTTATCGCGGGATTC
>JANMGN010000309.1:0-4709 GCA_031374645.1 Chitinophagales bacterium
TTCAAACTCATCATGAGCAAAAAAGCAAAAGGAGCTACAACATGGAAACAGTCAGACATTCCTTCAGATATTCCAAACGGGGAACTTTGGCCCAATGTTGCTATCGGTGGTGCAAACGGTAAAACAATTCACGCAGTAGCTACTACAGATTTGGCGCACCAAGAGATGGTTCGTGCGATGGTTTATTTTCGCTCAAAAGATGGAGGTGCAACTTGGGATAGAAAAGATGTAATTCTCCCAGGTGTAGATAGCTCTGTTTACAAACAAGGTATGGATGGCGATTCTTACGCTGTGACATCAAAAGGAAATACAGTTGCGATTGCATTTTTTGGCGGTTGGGAAGATACCAACGTTTGGATTTCTCAAGATAATGGAGATACTTGGGCTAAAAAAACAGTGTATAAATTTCCTTTGACCAATTACGAACCTGATTCTGGCTACGATGAAACGCTTTTACCACCAGATCCTAACAGACCTAACGCAAAAGCGATTTTTTCTTCTGACCAATCAGGTAGCGTTTTTATTGATAAAAACGGTAAAGTTCACGTAGTTTTCGGACGTATGTACGTTTCTGATGCTGATATTGCAACAGCGGGTACTAACTTTTTCCCTGGTACTTCAAGTTTTGCACATTGGGACGAAACTTACAAAAAAGATTCATTGCAGTATTTAGAGGCTTTTCCTGATGCAAATCAAAACGATTCTATCGACTTAGGCAATGATTTCGGTACATATTATACGTCTTTGACGAGCTATCCTTCTACTGCGGTAGGTCCTGATGGAACAATTTATTTGGTTTATTCGGCTATCGATGAGTTAAGTTTAAACGGAGATGGTAACAATTACCGTCACATTTATATTGTATATTCAAAAGACAATGGTAAAACTTGGAGCAAAAAACCATTCGATATTATTTCTAACGCTAAGTATTTAAGTCCAAAAGATTTTGATGCAGAATATGCAGAATGTGTTTTCCCAAGCGTTGCATCGCTTATTGACAATGGCAAATTGCACATTGTTTATCAAATAGATGATTCGCAAGGCTTACACGTACGTCACCCTTCGGATGAAACAATTGACTATACAGATAATTTTATCAACTATGTAGATGTGGATATTGCAGATTTAATAGTAGCTACGGAAGAGGTTGTTGCGCCAGCAACATTCAATTTTGCGATTGCTCCAAATCCTGCACACGACGAAATCCGTTTGTCTTATGATTTAAAAAATCCAAGTGATGTAAAAATTACTTTGACAGATTTGACAGGTCGTGTAGTTACATCGGCTAACTTAGGTCGTCAAAATACAGGTGCAACGATTTACAATATGAATGTAAATGCTACTGTAGGTTTGTATTTTATACAATTAAATATCAATGGTCAGATTGCTACTCAAAAAGTAGTTATCAAATAAAAGATATTTTTTGAAATTACACAACAAAACCCGTGAGATCTCCGAGATCTCACGGGTTTATAAATTTATAAATGTTTATTGATTTATTTTAAACAAAAAACAACCTAATTCCTTCCGCTACTTCTTCCACTTGCGCCTTTGTCATTCCGATAAAAAGCGGCAAACTCAGCGCTGTTTCAGCAATAATTTCAGCGATAGGAAAATCACCTTTTTTAAAACCCAATTCGTTATATGCTTTTTGTAAATGCGGTGGAATAGGGTAGTGTATCATTGTTCCGATATTTTTTTCTTGTAAAAATGCTTGCAAAGCAGCTCTTTTTGTAGTTCTGATAACATACAGATGATAAACGTGCGTTGCCCCAGTTGCAATTTTAGGCAACGTAATTTCCTCAATACCAGCCAGATGTAAATCATACCAAGCCGCAATTTGCTGCCTTTCTACCGTCCATTCGTTCATGTATTTCAGCTTTACACTCAGCAAACCAGCTTGCAACTCATCTATGCGAGCATTGAAACCTTTTGTTTCATTGTAGTATTTTTTTTCAGAACCATAATTGCGCAAAATAGCCGTTTGATGCGCCAAATCAGCGTCATTTGTAGTGATTGCGCCCGCTTCTCCGAGTGCGCCAAGATTTTTCCCAGGATAAAAACTCGTAGCATTCAAATGACCGAATGTTCCCGTTTTTTGACCATTGTAAGCTGCGCCGTGCGCCTGCGCATTATCTTCTATCACAAACAAATTATGCGCTTTTGCCAGTTCCATAATGTCTTGCATTTCACACGCTTGACCATACAGATGTACAGGCATAATTGCCTTTGTTCGAGGCGTTATTTTATTCGCAATTTGCTGAATATCAATATTATACGTATTTATGTTTGGTTCTACAAAAACAGGCGTAGCTCCTACATAAGATACCGCCAAAGCGGTAGCAATATACGTATTTGAAGGAACAATAACCTCGTCGCCTTCGTTGATTTTGAGTACACGCAAAGCAATTTGCAGCGCATCTAAACCATTAGAAACACCGACCGAGTGAGCGACTTCGTTCCAAGCTGCATAGTCCAAATCGAACTGTTTTGTCATGTCGCCAAGTACATACCATTTGCTGTCAAAAAAACGCTCAAAAGTGAGCATCGCTTCGTTGCGAAAACGAGCATTCATGGCATCGAAAGAAAGAAAAGGAATCATCGTCTGCTTTCAATTTGTTTGGTAAGCCACACAAAATCTTCTACGGAGAGGACTTCGGGGCGTTTATTAAAAAATTCGTCGGCTAAAAAAGCGTCGTCGTTTATCATACTTTTGATGGTATTTCGGAGCATTTTTCTGCGCTGACCAAAAGAAATTTTTACCACGGATCTGAAAAGTTCATAATCGCAACCCAAATCTTGATTTTCTTTTCTGACCAAACGAATTACCCCTGATTGTACTTTTGGCGGCGGCGCAAAATTACTTCTATCCACCGTGAAAAGGTATTTTCCTTCATAAAATGCCTGTAAAAGTACACTTATCACACCATATTCTTTTCCGCCAGGAGGCGAAACGATGCGTTCTGCAACTTCTTTTTGAAACATTCCAACCATTTCTGGAATCAAATGTCTATTCTCAATCATCTTGAAAACAATCTGTGAAGAAATATTGTAAGGAAAATTTCCAATCAGTCCAAACGGCTGATTATCAAAGTATTGTGACATTTCTACTTTCAAAAAATCTTCTGAAAAAATACGACCTTGCAACACTTTGTAGTTCAGATTGAGGTAATCCACCATATCCCTATCAGCTTCCACAACTTTTAAGCCAAAGCTCCTCGAAAGCAGGTATTTTGTTAAAAATCCTTTCCCAGGCCCAACCTCTAATACACTATTATACAAGTCCGTTTTGATGAGCGCATCAGCAATATTTTCAGCAATCGTTTCGTTTGTTAAAAAATGCTGCCCAAAGGACTTTTTTGCTTTTATATTCATTTATAGTTTGCTTTATTATTATAAAACACAAATAGTATTTTATTGAAAAAAATAACACAAATAGTTTTATTTTATAATATAAAATACTACATTTGTGCTTCTGAAAAAATAATCCGCAAAGATAAGATAAAAAATGGTAAGTAGGCGTATAGAAATAATCGGTAATTTTTTTGGCGTTGTAAAATAACATAAGTAACTGACTGCAAGGAAGTTACGTTGTTATTTTGCAACGGCTTCCCTTTAAAAAAATTATGATTATTTTAGCCCAACTACTTAAAGATAAGTAGCGATGGTTCTACCGCAAAAATTTCTAACATTGGTGTATCTTTGCACTTTCCAAAAAATTGTAAGTAGTCTATATATTCTTCAAAAAATATTCACAAAATCATGTCTATATCAAGCAAACTCGATTACCGTTACATTTATGTACTTGGAAATTTATCATACCCATTTCGTTATAAAATCGGGATTGCCCGCAGCGTAGAAAAACGAAAAGCAGGCATAGACCGTAGCTTAAATGGGCGTGTATTTGATATTTTTTGGATAAAAGTCCTTTTTGCGCACCAAATCGAAGGTTTTTTGCATTGGTTGTATTCGCCTTTGCACGCTCGTATGAAAGGCTCTGGCTATACCGAATGGTTTTGGATGATTTTTCCAGTCACACCTATTTTACTCCTTATAATAGTATGGGCATTGGAAGTTTTGCTGATTCCAGCAGGAATTGTAGCTGTCATTTATGGTGTGATGAATATGCTGTCGTAGGTATTAAGATAATTTTTGTACATATAATTTGGTACAAATATTGAAAACAGGTCTAAAAATTTGTCGAATGTTATAAAGTTTGATAGGTCGAAACTTTGAAATTGCAAAAGTCATGGAAGAACTATTTTTTTAATAAAAAGTGGATATAATTTGTTTTTGACAGGTTATAGTTTTGTCTAATGTGTATTAGAAACTAATATATATTGATTTTTTCAAATTAAAAAAATTTTAGACAAAAAATATTAAATAAAATTTGCATTACTAAATTTTTTTTAATATCTTTGCTAAGTAATATTTATTTTCTCCACTAACTAATTATACCAAGCGTGAAACGACACTTACAAGCTTACAAGCTATCAAGCTTACAAGCTATCAAGCTATCAAAAGCCACCTTAGATTATTAAACTATTCTATGGTTTTTGAATTTTATTAATCTTAAACTTTTATTGGATATTATAAAATACTACTGTGTGAGGTAGTATTTCTAATATATTTAGACCTTTTTTATCTAAAACAAAAAACCAGTGTTGCTGAAACAACACTGGCAGGTCAAACAATTTTTATTATTTAAC
>JANMGN010000716.1:0-4407 GCA_031374645.1 Chitinophagales bacterium
GTATGTCGGTTTTTTTATTCTAAGCACTCATCTGAAAGTTTTGATTTTGCCAATAGTAATTATCGCCTAATTTCAAACGCTACGGTCTTCACTCTCCTACTCATCGTACCGTCTTCCATTTTTTCTTCTAATATCATATTCTGAGCTTTCGGTTGCTCAAAAACTTCCTTCATATTGCGAATTTTCCCAGCAGGCACGCCTTGTGATTTAAACGCATCTAACAAATGTTGTTGCTCAAAACTGGACATTGCATATTGTAAAGCTCCACGCAAGGCTACCCTATTTTTGACCCGTTCTGTATTTTTAGAAAAACGACTGTCATCTACTAAATAACTGATATTCAACACTTTGCAAAGATTTAAAAATTGTCTTTCTGTACCAACAGCTAATACAATCGGTTTTTTATCGCTACTATAAAATATATCTCCGTAAGGCGCAATATTAGGGTGCATACTGCCCATACGCTCAGGAATATGCGCTTCCATAAGCCAATTCGTTGCCTGATTTGCCAACGAAGCCACTGCACTTTCTAAAAGCGAAGTTGTGACGTAAGCTCCTTTTCCAGTCGTTGTACGCTCCAAAAGCGCTATCAAAATCGCCTCTTTGAGCTGATGCGCAGCCAATAAATCTATCAACGCAACGGGCATACGAGTAGGCGCTCGCTCCGCCTCGCCAGACATATGCAAAAAACCAGCTTCGGCTTGCAAAACGATGTCAAAAGCGGGCGATTCGTCGTCTTCGCCAAACGAAGTGAGCTGTGCATATATCAATTTAGGATTGATTTTTTGTAGCGATTCGTAATCTACGCCCATCGTTTTGGCAGAAGAAATCTTAAAATTACTTACTACAATATCAGCATCGGCGACCCATTCCAAAAATTTTTCGAGGTCATTTTTATCGTTTAAATCTAAAAAAAAATGTTTTTTTTGCCAGTTTACACTACAAAAGTACGCAGAATAAGGTTTTTCTCGGTTTTCAGAAGGCAAACGCCATGTACGAGTTACATCGCCGCCCGTTGGTTTGTTTTCTATTTTGATAACCTCTGCACCAAGTTCTGCAAAAAACATTCCTACGGCTGGGCCTGCTAAGACAGAGGCAAATTCGATAACTTTAAGATTTTTGAAAGGTAAGTGCATGAATTTGGATATTTGAGTATTTGAATATTTGAGAAACTACTCTCCTGCTGTCTTCACAATTTTTTTGGCAAAAACTTTATTTTCACATTTTACATAAAAAATATAAATACCGCTTGGCAAATTTAGTAAATCGAGTTCTTTGTCAATCGTTTCGCCATCGAGGTCGCCACGAGCCAAAACTCGTCCGTCAATTGTAGTCCAGAGATACGGATTTTTTTCTTTTCTCGCTGCACTAAACTGAATATTAGTATAATAAGTAGCGGGATTTGGAAAAGCATTTACCTCTATTTGTTCGCAAGGTAACTGGTTCGTAACCGTTATTTCTTTCGTCAAAGAAGCTATTCCACATTGATTAGTTGCAGATAATTTCACTTTATAAGTCCCTGATTTTGAGAGATTAAAAGTAAAATCTTTATCTTTTGAAGCGAGCGTTGTTTTTTCGATATTCCATTCATAAGCCGTTGCATTTGTCGTCAAATTTGTAGTTTTCACATTGAGCTTATCAATCGCTAAATCAAAATTTACAGCTGCTTTATCAAAAACTTGGATATAGTTTTGAGCAACCAAACTATCTTTACCAGAAGCATTTGTAACGTATAATTTCACAGGAAAAACACCAACTTTATCATACGTAACGGTAGGATTTTTTTGTGAAGAAGTATCTTGTTTTGCGCCTTGAAAAACCCATTTGCGCTGTGTCAATGTTTGTGTAGTAAGGTCAGAAAACTGTACTACAAAAGGTAAACAACCCGTTTTTATACTCGCAGAAAACTGAGCTTTCGGTACAGAAACTACTTTTACAGTTTGCACATAAGTCTTTGAACCACAATCATTTGTGGCTGTCAAAGTTACCGTATAATCTCCATCTTTGAGATAAGTATGCGTTGAGTTTTTAGCAAAATCACTAATGCCATCGCCAAAATCCCAAGTAAAAGTAAGCCCATTAGTTGTTTTATTTTCAAACGAAACAGTCTTATCCGTTTGAGATTTTACCACAAAATCTGTATTGGGTTTTTCATAAATTACCATATAAGCACTTTTTGCCGAAATATTCTGGAATTGTGAGTTTACCGCTTCGAGTGTAACGCCATAAACGCCTGATTTTAAGTAAGTTACAGTAGGTTCGGTAGCAGAAGATGAGGCGATATTTGCGCCTTCAAAAGTCCAATTGTAAGTTTTGCTATTTTGTGAAGAAAGATTTTTAAACTTAACCACAAAAGGCGCACAACCAGTCAAAGTATCTGCTTTGAAAGCTGCCTTCGGAGGAGTTACGATTACGATAGTTTGCTGTGAAAATGCTACGCCACACTCGCCATAAGTCGTCAAATCTATTGTAAAATTGCCGTCTTGTGTGAAAAGATGCGAAGGATTTTTTTCAGTAGAAAAAGAACCATCTCCAAAGTCCCATTGATAAGTAACACCGCTTTGAGAAGTGTTGGTAAAGCTATAAAAAGCACCTGTTTTTAGGTAAGAAAAACTCGCTTTGGGTTGCTCTCTCAAAATGATACTTATAGGCTTTGAAAATATTTTATCTCCACATATAGAAGTAACTATACATTGCAATTTTGCTAAATTAAGCCCATTAAAAGGATTTTTTACGACCAAAATTTTGGTATTTGTACCACCATAAACGAGGTCGTCATTCAAATTTTGGAAACCTGTTCCAGTATTCAGTTGCCACTGATATTTCAAACCAATACCTTGTGTTTCGATTGCGATAGTAGCTATTTTTCCAAGGCAAAGCGTATCAGAAATAGGCTGTTTTGTGATAGCAGCCAAAGCAATTTTTTGTTTTGCAAAAGGTAAAAATTGATTAAATTCTTTCACACCATCATCGCCTTTTTGCGCACCGTTTGCCGAATTTCCACAACTCGGATTTTGTGAAGTTCCGTTAATTCCGCCCAATAAATCAAAAGTAAATTGAATATTACTCGTCGTGATAGCCCGACCACCTGAGCCGCCTCCGCCTGGACCAAAGCACGAGCCACTTCCGTTATTTGCATTTATGCCACCTTTGCCGCCTTTTGCTTGTATGTTTATGCTGCCAATTGTTTCTTCTACATCTAAAATAATAGTTCCGCCTGCGCCACCACCGCCTGCACCGTCGCCTGTCGTACTTTTTGCATCAGCACCATTTGCTAAAATTTTAGTACCTGCACCTATTATTTTTTTTGCCAAAATAATAGCCATGCCGCCACCATTTCCGCCACTTGTTGCGACTGCATTGTTCCCGTGACCTGCACCGCCGCCGCCGCCAAGGTAAATCCGATTGGCTAAGCTGGGTAATGGCTTGCCTCCGATACCAGGATTTGGGCCTTTGCAACTAAATTGACTTGCTTCCTCGGTCGTTCCTCCTATGCCGCCTTTTGTAATATTTGCACCACCGCCACCGCCTGAATTGTGGTCATTCCCACCGCCACCACCATTGAGTTGTGCGCCACGAGCAGCTTCTTTTCCTACACTAAACTCCGCCAAACCTTCGCCTTTTTCTGCTCCTCGCCAGCTGCCTTTGTTTACAACATAATCGCCAATGGTCAAAAACCATGTACACGAGTTATTGGGGTCTGGATTCGGATTGGCAGTTCCACCTCGAAAACCTTTGCCACTCACGTCAATATAAGAAGAAAGTGTAAGTTCATTTTCGACCCTAAAAATCAAAATACCACCAACTGTTCCGTCCCAGTTTTTAGCTTTCAGAGTATCGCTTATTGTAGCATTAATGTATTTCGGAATTGTTACCAATTGTAGTGAAGCATCTGATTGATAGGTATTTATAAATTTATTTTTTAAATAAATGATATTCAAAACAATGCTGTCTATGGTATTTATTTCATACAAACCAGCACTTTTTTGATTAATGAGATTGCCATATACGTTTGATTGACCTTCATTTATGACAGCTCCTTTCATCTGTATCAGAAGGACTTCTTCGCCTTTGATAAAGGCAGATTTATTGAGTACCGTGAGTGTATTTTTACACGTATCGATAGCCGTAACTTTAGTGTAGGTATTTATGATGCCCGAAATAGAAGTTTGAGCAAAGGCAGAAAAAGAGAAGACAAAAGCACATAAAATGCTGATAGTGCGTTTTTTACATATCATAAGTATAGTCGATTTTTTTGTACAAAAAATTGAAATTGCGTGTAAGAGTGGATATGTAAGGATAATAAATACAGCTCAAAGGTAAGAAAATATTTGAAAAGGTGTTTTCTTTTAAGTAATGTTTAACTCAAAAAAAGTTTCATCTGCTTATTCACACACTTACAAAAAT
>JANMGN010000345.1:0-6591 GCA_031374645.1 Chitinophagales bacterium
TAGATGAAATTTTAATATTCTTGCTGTTCTTAATTTAAGCCGTCGGCTTGAAAAAATATATCTATTGCTATAAATCAACGATTTTAGCTATTTTTTAACCTTTTTTGCCAGAAATGGCATAGTTTATTTTCAGATGAAATACTTATCATTATTCTTTATTTTACTTTATTCCAATGTACTACTTTCACAAAAAAAGCTATTTTCAAAACTGTATTTCAATTATGAAATCAGCACTCAAACACACTTTAATAAAATAATTACTCAAACACCTTTTGTGAAAAACGAAGCACTCTATCCTACATCAGGCTTAGAAACTCATATAGCAATGTTAGGATACCAGTTCAATGAAAAATGGTCGATAGAAACTGGATTTTATTGGAAATATTATTTTTCGAATGTTGATTTTACATTTGGAAAAGACTACGATACAAACGGATACGGAACTAGTATAGACATTCTAAATTCTGTACCTATACGGGCGGTTTATTCGCCAGTGCAGTTTAAAATATTTAAAAGACCATTCAAATTACAGGTAGCTGCTGGAATGACTATTGCTAAGTCCGAATATTATTTTGGATATCCTTTGGGAGGGGCTATTAACGATAAAAATCCTAGTACAAATAATGACCCTAATGATTTTGTACTCGTAAAGGCATTCAATAGGCATCATATTGACAATGGGATAAGACCATACCATTTTTTGATAGACGGAAGATTACAAATGGAGTATCAAGTATGTAAGTTGTTTTCTATTTTTGGAGCAATAGGGTACAAAAAAGCACTACAACCGATAGGTTATTTTAGAGGTACTTATAAATTTTCCAGTAACAGTACTGTATATGAGATTAATAATGTTACGTACGGAAATCATAATTATAGAAACTTAGGAATACGGATTAATCCATTTTACAAGTGGTACAAAAAGGGGAAAGATGATTAACTTTTCGCCTTACGTGGTGTTACGAATCATAAATTACTGTCCTAACCACCCTGCTTGGGTCTTATGATTAAGCAGCCACAAGGTAGGAAACTATGCAAAGATGCCGCACTGTTGATGTGTGGTAAAAACACCAATGCGTAGCGAAAGAGAGGTTTTCAAGGAGAACACCAAGCAAGGCGAATTATAAGCCATGAAAAACGTATTTTTTAACTTATTATAAACTATTTTTTACAATGAAAAATCTAATTTATTTTATGTTCTTTTGCATTTTTTGCAATAATGTGCTACTCGCTCAAAAAAACGATAAATACCACAAAACCATTTTTGCAGAATGGAAAGGTAGTAGTTATAATTATTCCCTCAACTACGATATGCGTTTGAAAAAAGGCGTAAAAGATGGTTTCGGATTTCGGCTTGGTGCAGAGTATGTTTCTCAAAAAAATGACATTCTAAAATATTATGAAAAACGAGTAGTATTACCTTTTGAGGTAAACTATCTGAAAGGTAAGTATTTACACTATCTAGATGTTGGTGTCGGCTCTTCTTTTAACTATGTAGATGCTTCATGGGGTAATGATAATACTAAAAAATGGTTAATTCTTATGATTCCAAGTGTAGGTTATCGTTATCAAGGCAAAAAAGGATTGATGCTTCGTGCCAATTATACACCAAATTTTAATTTCCAAGAGAGTTCGATAATTGATCATAGAGTTGGATTTAGTTTAGGTTATTCTTTTTGATAATTAATCCATTTCTATTTTACAAAAGCAATCTCAAAAATATGGAGGATATTGTATAACAAAAATAATTCTTCACAAAAAAAATAAAAAAAATAAGCCATGAAAAAACAATTCACAATTTTAGCGATGCTAACTGCCTGTATTTTTACAGGTTACGGACAAAGGGCAGCTTCCATTTCTTTATCCTTAGGCAGAGCTGCTGACCCTCCTTTAAACTGTGCATCTGGTGCGGGCAGTTGCTTTACTGCTACCAGTCCGTCACTTAAAGGAGCAACCTTAAAAAACACCAATATTGGTGTTGCTTATTTTGATACTGTTGGGCGAATGTCCTTCACTATATCAAAAATCAATATAGAGGCGGAATTTGAAAAAGAGCTTTTAGCAGGTAAGGAATTCTACGCACTTAGTGAAGATACCGTAATAGGAGAAGGTATCAATCCCAATGAGGAGCGTAGCGGCAGCAAGACGGTTTTACGAAAAGGCTGGTATCCGATTATCGAAACCGAAGACAGCTATGTCATCTCTTTTACTTTGAAAAACGAATAAAAAAGTAATTTTTTAAATAAAATAAGCCATGAAAAAAACAATTTATTTTCTATTTGCGCTTCTGAGCGCAGCCCTGTTGCAAGCGAATACGCCTACGCCACGGGATAGTTTTTTGCTGTTTGCCAAAGAAATACGTATGGCAACAGACAAAATACAAGCCGATTACGATATTCAACTCAAAAACCTACAAGAGGCGACTGAGAAAAATCAAGCCATTTTAACGCTTAAAGAACTCAAAGGCGAGTACGATGCGGCTTATTTGCAAGCCCTTTCGCTCAAAATCCATTTTATGGAACAAATCGAGCAAATCGAAGCCGAATCTCAATTTAATATTACCAAAACCCGCTACCGCAAAGGCGTGGAACTCATCAAAATGGTCTATGAAAAAGTATTGGCACTCGATCATCACTTTGCTGCGCTGCAAACCTATCAGAACATCGCCTCAATGACCAATCCCAATGCTTATCCTGAGTTTCAAAACGCCAAAAAATTACTGGATAAAAAAGCAAGTAAATCAGATAATCCCTTACAATTACCTGCCATTTTGGCAAGTAATCCTTATGTAGCAGTTGCGAATACGATAGCAAGTTTTGTGGTATCAAGCACAAACCACAAGGAAAAAGACGTAGAAATAGAAAAAATCGCTTGTATCATGGATTTTACAGTTCGCATGAACTCTGACTTGAGTATCATCAACCATGAAACAGGTTTTTTGCGCAGCACTAATACCTCTCTCAAAGAAGAAAGTGCCGTATTATTTGACGAGTACGTAAAAGTAATCGGCTATACTACTCCGATAGACCGTTGCCGCAAAGCAGACGATTGGGACAAAGTCTATGAAATGCTCGACGTATATATTACAGAAATGGAAGCGATACTTAAAAAAACACCGAACGACAAAAGTGTTTATAAAAGACAAGTCAATTTGGAGTTTTCGATAGATAGACTATTGGATTACATCAATAAATACAGTGCCTTTGTGTCGCAGGGCGAAAAATATTATCAAAAATTCAAGGGTATCGTCAGCACCTACGAAAATCAAGCGGCTTGTGCAGGGAAACTGCCCAAGCAATTTGGCGATTTACAAAAAGACATCGATATTTCGATAGAAAAATTCAATACTTCTTACAATATCTCGGAACTCAAAGGCTCAAAACTCAAAGATTTATTGTACGGCTCTTCGCTTGATAATTGAGATGTTGTCGTGCATGGTGTTTTACCACTACAAACTGCTATCTCTAAAAATATAGCGGTTTGTTTTTTTGTACCACAATTATTTAAAAATATGCTACTTAGTAACGTGTGAATAATAAGTTGTGGATTTATGGTTAGTATATTAGAAGATAGACGAGCTAAATTAGAAGTTCAATGCAGCGCATTGGGCTGAAAATTTAGAGAAGTATAGCTTTTAATAGGCAAGCAGAAAACAAAAGTTATTATTTACACGTTACTTAAAATGCTTTTTGCAATAAATATATAAATTGTCACTAAAATTACCTACCTTTGCACGTTTTTATTAAAATGATGAAAACTCAATTTATATTAAGAGGGCATTTAAAATTAATTAAATTATTTTGTCGTTGAGAAAAAAGTGATAAATAGCTGACTATAAGGAAGTTATTTATTATTTTTTGAGCAATCGACTGGAAAAAATAATTCTAAATAATTTAGCCCAAATACATAAGTAGTAGAAAATGGGAAATATAGTAGCAATAGTCGGAAGACCAAATGTTGGAAAATCAACATTGTACAACAGACTTGTAGAAAATCGTGATGCGATTATTGATGACGTAAGCGGCGTAACACGTGACCGCAAATACGGGACTTGTGAGTGGAACGGTAAAAAATTTACAGTAATCGATACAGGCGGTTTTGTAGAACATTCGTCTGATATTTTTGAAGTAGCTATCCGAGATCAAGTGCGTGTCGCTATTGATGAGGCTGCCGTAATTATTTTTGTCGTAGATGCTTACACGGGCATTACTGACCTTGATGAAGAAGTGGCGGATTTGCTACGTCGTACCAAAAAACCTGTTTATTTGACTGTAAATAAGGTAGATAACAGTGCGAAAATGTTTGAAGCAAATGAGTTTTATAGCATGGGCTTCGAAAATGTACAATTTATTGCAGCGATTTCGGGTAGCGGAACAGGCGATTTATTAGATGGCGTTTGCGAACACGTGGACGAATTTATTCCTTTGGAAACAGATTTACCCAAAATCGCTATCATCGGTCAGCCGAATGTCGGAAAATCTTCTTTGACAAACGCATTGCTTGGTACAGACCGCAATATCGTTACAGATGTTGCAGGTACAACACGAGATAGCATACACTCTACGTACAATAAATTCGGACACGAATTTATGTTGATAGATACAGCGGGTATTCGTAAAAAAAGTAAAGTACACGAAGATTTGGAGTTTTACTCGGTCATGCGTGCCATCAATGCTTTGGAAGAATGTGATATTTGTGTTTTGGTAGTAGATGCTACGATGGGCATAGAATCGCAAGATATGAGCCTTTTTCGCTTGGCGCAACGCCGAAACAAAGGTATCGTAATCGTTTTTAACAAATGGGATTTGGTAGAAAAAGAAACAAATACCGCACGTGATATGGAAAAAACCATCAAAGAAGCGATAAGTCCGTTTAGTGATGTTCCTATTTTGTTTATTTCTGTTTTGGAAAAACAACGTATTATGAAAGTGGTAGAAGCAGCGATGGAAGTTCAAGAAAACCGTAAACGCAAAATTACGACTTCACAACTCAATGATAAACTATTGGAAGTAGTTGCAGCATTTCCACCGCCAAGTCACCGTGGGCATTTTATAAAAATAAAATACGTTACACAATTACCTACGTATTTTCCAGCGTTTGCCTTTTTCTGCAATCACCCAAAACACGTCAAAGACAGTTACAAAAACTTTTTGGAAAATAAAATGCGTGAATTTTTTGATTTCAAAGGCGTTCCTATTTCGATATTTTTCAGAGAAAAATAATACTATAAATATTCTTGTAATAAAACGTCGTCGAGGCTCAAAGCTTCGACGACGTTTTATTTTATAATATAGTAATTTTTAAAAATAAATTATAACACTTTACATTAAGGGGTAAAAAGTTTGCCAATTCGGACTGACCTTAGCTCAATTCCGATTTTTGTGTCTAAAAATAGCGTGCCGTAGGCAAAAAAGTGCTTTTGGGCTGTTGTTTGAGCGCAGCGAGTTTCAGAACAAAAGCACTTTTTTAGCTTTTTTAGACACAAAAATCGTGGAATTGAGGTACAGTCTTGAATTTTTGCTTACTTAACTAAAAGTTCTCCTTCCCTTTTGGGGAAGGTCGGGATGGGGCATAGAAAAAAGTGAGACAAAAAAATGGTTTAACCTACTACTATTAAACAAAACAAGGCAGATTTTACAAGTTACCTTACTGTAATTTATTTTAACCACTACTCACTCTACTTTCTCCACTTGTTTAATAAAAATTTCGTTGAGCGAAGGTAATTTTTCTTGAAACGAAACGATATTTGCTTCGTTCTGAATAAATTTGCTTAAAATATCGTTGGAGCGAACATTGGGATTGAGTTTTAAAGTTGCTTTTTGGCTATTGTCTGAAACAATCTCACAAAGATTTTCTAAGTTTGGAATACTGCCATCGTAAGCAATTTCAAACAAATTTTCTTTAAAACGTTGCTTTACTTCTCGTACGTCGCCTTCCAAAACATTTTTTCCTTTATTGATTAAAACGATGCTGTCACAAATCTCCTCCACTTGTTCCATACGGTGCGTAGAAAAAATGATGGTCGTACCGTTATGATGCAATTGGTCGATTTCATCTTTGATGAGCGTTGCATTCAGCGGGTCAAGTCCAGAAAACGGTTCATCAAGAATAAGCAATTTCGGACGATGCAAAACAGTGGCAATAAACTGCACTTTTTGCTGCATTCCCTTCGATAGTTCCTCCACTTTTTTATTCCACCAATCTTCGATGACCAATTTTTTCATCCAATTTACCGCTTCGAGATGCGCATCATTGTAAGACATACCTTTGAGTTGTCCGAGATACTCGAGTTGCTCGCCGACTTTCATTTTTTTATACAAACCACGTTCTTCGGGCATATACCCAATTTGCATAGCGAGTTTGGGCGATAATTTTTCGCCGTGCAAAAAAACATTGCCGCTATCTTGCCTTGTGATAGTCGTGATAATGCGAATAGTAGAAGTTTTGCCAGCACCATTTGGTCCCAACATTCCAAATATTTTCCCTTCTGGGATTTCAAAACTTACGTCATCTACTGCCGTAAATTTGTTGTACGTTTTTACAATATTTTCTAATTTGAGCATAATATTTTTACAAATTTTCTCAAAAATA
>JANMGN010000346.1:0-3999 GCA_031374645.1 Chitinophagales bacterium
TAGATGAAATTTTAATATTCTTGCTGTTCTTAATTTAAGCCGTCGGCTTGAAAAAATATATCTATTGCTATAAATCAACGATTTTAGCTATTTTTTAACCTTTTTTGCCAGAAATGGCATAGTTTATTTTCAGATGAAAAAGTTAAATTTTTTTACAAAATCAGTAACAATTTTATTATTATTTTTAAACATGGTAATTTCGTTTAGTTGTGCCGCATCGCCTCGTAAGTTAATAAATGAGCAGCCTAATCCAACTGTACATCTTATAAAAACAGAAGACAATGCAATAGTTGTTTTTGTAGAAGCAAGCGAAAGAAATCAAAAATGTCTTTTTATCCTTCAAACCAGAGAGGATTACGGAATAGAAAGAAATCAGTCAATTGAAAATTGTTCAATAGTTTATTCTAAAACGCATGTAACTTTTAAAGCTCCCGATAGTACTCAAATTTGGGTTTTTAAATTGAGTAATGTTAAAGAAGAATTTAAGGAAGGAACAATAATGAAAGGTTATGGTTTAATTCTGAATTTTAATGAACAACTTACCGATTCTATTGCAAAAGCTGTCAAAGATAATAAGCCAGTTGGTCCTCCTGTATTAGAATTTAGCTGTAAATGCGCAGTGAATGGAACGTCTTCAAGTTGCGACTCAGGTGGTACGGGTTCTAATGGTTGTTCAACGACTTCTTCATTTTCTGTTGCATCTTCTGGTGCAACAACAGGCTGCTCTGTATCGTGTGGTGGTGGATATTATTCTTGTTGTGTTGATTAATTAGTAGCTTCCCGACGGATTGTGTATTATTTACAAATATAATTCAAGGTGCAAACCATCAGGAGTTATTAAATCACCCAAGTATGACAATGGCACTTGACGACAAAGTATTTTGTCCTAAATCTGACTGCGGAGGTGCTTTTTATCTTGAAAAAAGGTAGTTTGCAAAAGCTGATATGCATGCAGATATTTTAGGAACTTTATATAATATTGACGAAAATGATTGCTACTGCGTAAATCCGTACACGCTAAATGAAAAACCTGATGCAGCGGTTTATAGTTCTGACCATGTGTTCAAAGATAGATTGGATGGTATTTCAGCAAGAAGTAAGTGGGCAAGAATGAAGAAAGATGACCCAGTTTTTATTGATTACAAAATTAATGGAAAAGTAGTTTTACATTTCAATTGCGTAACTCAAGCAGCTGGCTATAAATGTGAGTAATAAACAATTTCTAATAATTAAAATAATATTGTCGTCTTTTATTACAAGACGACAGTATTATTAAAACTAAATTTTACTTATGAGAGTTATTTTCATTTTATTTGTATGCTTATTTTGCAATTTTTTTGTTGCAAATTGTCAAAAAAAGGTATCATTGGGACTGAGTATAGGCACTGGTCTTAATCAGAATTTTCTTATTCAAAATGATATAAATGCAATATCAGTTATCAATTTTGGAGATGTCAAGGTTAATCAATTAAGAAGTAATCAAATTGCTTTATTATTGAAAAATACTATTTTTGAAAAAAATAATATAAGTCTTGATATCAATTATGGTTTACAAATCTCTACACAACCATTACAGATGAACGTTTTTACACCTACTTCTGGAACTTACTTACTTAATCAAAAGGAGTTTAAAGCAAGGCATTTAGAAGTTCCATTGTTTATCGATTTAAAGTATCGGCTTGGAGAAGCTCGAACGGTAAGCCCATTTTTCCGAACTGGTATTTATGCATCTTTTGCAAAAAGTGAAAAATTTTCTTTCAACGATGATAAGCCATTATCTCAAAATAAGGCATACTTTGGTAATTATTCATTGGAGTATAATAACAACAAATTTGGAATAGTAGGTGTTTTAGGGATTGGTTTAGAATTGAATTTACAAAAAAACAAACAGTTACAATTGTTATGCAGTTCTCAAAATCGTCTGACAAGCAATGAGTCAATATCTGGAGAGGTGAAAATAAGTGGTGGTCAAAATATTACTTATGATTTTTTAACTCCTGTGAAAAATCCAATGAATAGTTTATATTTTCAAATGGTTTATTTTTATACTTTTGGAAAGTAGCTAATATTTAAGATTTCAACCTAAAGCCATAATTTTTAAGACATTCATTCACAAAAAATAAGTCATGAAAAACATAAATTTATTACCCATATTTCTCCTATTTATCGGATCACTTAAAGCACAAAAACTAATCAACACAAGAGAAACCATTACGAATTTGCTTTCTGAGAAACAAAAACTCGAAACTTAAAAAAGCATAAGTCAGAAAACAAAACTTTAAAACGCTGACACTAAAGAACAGTATTGGTCAGAAAAACAAACCTTTGCAGCACTCACAAGCCAAAAAAGAACCTAATTTTGATTTTGCGGACGAATTAAGCCCTCGTCCGCAGGTTGAAATCAAAAAAGTAGAAGTCATTGAAAAACAAAAACGTTTCTATCTTTATAATAGCGTACGGATTATTTAGCCAAGAAACAAAACAAGGAGGAAGCCGAAAATCCTTGATAAGAGTAGGCGATGAAAAACAAATTTTTTAAATTTTTAAGTTATGAAAAAAGTATTATTAGTATGCTTATTTGCACTTGTTGCGATAATGACTAACGCCCAAAAAACAATCAATGAGCATCTGCCAATTCCAAAAATTCCTTATGAAAAAATCACCTTTACAAGCAATATGCTGAACTTCGAATCAAGTGAGGCTTTTGATGAAACTTTAAATGCCCTTGAAGATGCTGAAAAGAACAAGGAATTGCTAGAAAAAATTAATATTGGTGTAGAAAAAGAAAGTTTTGTAGATGTGCTGACCTATTTTAGAGAAAGTTTTAACTATTATAATTCTTTGCAAAGTCAAATAGAGCAATCTGAAGAAGATACAGATGGTACAGCAGATTTGACTGGCGTGAAGCACGGTCATGTCGGAAGTCCCTACTTACGCTCATTAGTTAATCAGGATGGAGAAATTAAAATTGGTAAATACATTTACCGAATGAATGACGAGTTTTCATATTTTGTGATACTTAATAACAATATTGAAACCTTAAATTATCTTAGAACTAATCCTAATGTTAAAGAACTTGAGTACCATGAAGACTTAGTTTTTTCAGATGTAAGAAGCGTAAAAGATAAAGATTTTGAGGAAATGGTAATGAAGAAGTGCGACTTTACGAGTTCTATTGAAACACAAACGAGTAAAGCAATAAAAATAACCTTAACTCCGGACAAAAGCCTTCAAAATGTTCAGTTCAAATGGGAATTGATTAATCAGTTCAATAATAATATTCTTATTACTGGAACAGGAGCATTAATTGATGTTGATCTTACTAAATTGGTAGATCCAAAAGGTAGTCCTAATCCTATAATTAATGGCATCAAACTAAACGTTACAATGACTGCTAATGGTTGTGAAAAATTCAGCGACCGTACGTTCGCCACAGATTGTGGAGAGCATTTAAATGATCAAACAGATGTCAAATTACGAAACGATGGTAAAAATAAGATTATCGCAACATTATGGATGGATAATTACGTTTTTTATGGTAGTGTAGGCGCAAAATCCGACTACTATTATAAAACTGGAAAAAAATTAGGAAAAAAATGGAAAAAAGCGGATACTGACGAATTAGCTTTGCAGTTCGCTGAAAATTCTTATTATTTCTTAGAATGTTCTGAACAAATAAATTTACCAATAGACTATATGTCACAAACAAATACATGTAAAATTAGATATGAAGAAAAAGAGAGCGGACTTAAGTATCATCTAAGAAAAGCACCTAAAAATGTAATTACCTGTAGTTTTTTTGTAGATAAAAATAAAGAATTAACCCTCACACTAAATTAATACTAAACTTTATTAGGCATGGTATTTTGATTTCAAACTCATGCCATGCCTATATATTTGTCACTTTTTTTATTCCTAATTATTATGAAACACCCATGACAGTCACTAGACCCACAGAGTGATGAAAATTATTAACTTTGCCTTATTTTACAACTATAA
>JANMGN010000369.1:0-4238 GCA_031374645.1 Chitinophagales bacterium
ACTGTTTTTGTGGAGCAAACGCTCGTTGATATTGCAGTACAATATCTTGGAAATGCAGAAGCTGCTTACGAATTGGCACAGCTCAATAATCTGTCAGTAACAGCAGTGTTGGTCAATGGGCAGGAACTTATGTTGCCTGAAGTATCAAATGCAAATGTCGCACAATTTTTTAAGCAGTCAAATTATATACCGTCTGTTCGTTTTGATGACGAACAAGAAGGTATAGATTATGACATTGTAGAAGTAAATTTAGAAGTAATATAATGGCAAGAACAATAGCGGAGGTCATCGCACAAATAAAAGCAAACATGGCGCAACAGCCTAATTTGCAGCCTTTGTTGGCGAATACAAGTAGTGTAACTATTTGGGGCGAAATTGTGTATTGTTTTGCTTACGCAATCGTTAGTTTGGAACAACTCTATGATTTGCACAAGGCAGAAATACTTGCTAAAATCGATTTAATGAAGCCGCATACACGCCGTTGGTATCAATCAAAAGCCCTGGCGTATCAGCACGGTGGAACGCTACTTATTGGCGACGATCAATATGATAATAGTGCTTTAAATGATGCACAAATAGAGGCGCAAAAGATAATCAAACGGGCGGCGGTTGTAGAAGAAAATACAACGCTCACTGTTAAGGTTGCTAAACTAAACGGTACAGCACCAGAGCCACTACTTCCTGCTGAACTCGCTGCATTTAAAGATTATATCGAAGATATAAAAGATGCAGGTGTAAAAATAAAAGTAATTACGGCACAAGGCGATGCACTTCAACTCGAAATTGATATTTACTATGACCCTTCTATTATGGGCGTAAATGGCGCATTGCTTGATGGTTCGAGCGTTGCTCCTGTGGAAACTGCGATTCATAATTTTCTGAGCCTTTTACCTTTCAATGGTGTATTTTTCAAGTCAGCGTTGGTAGATGTTATACAAAGTGTACAAGGCGTAGTCACACCAGTCGTAAATTATTGTGTGGCTGCACCTTTTGGAGCTTCAAGTTCCGCTACGGTAAATGCTTATTATGAAAGCCATGCAGGGTATTTGACACTGTATGACCAGCAAAGCCTTACATTGAATTATATCCCTTATCATGTATAAAATAAACTTTATAAAACTTTTAAAAATGCTGTTGTGGGCGGTTACGAGTAATCCGATTATTATCGCTTTTTTAAAAGTATTCTTTTATTCGCTTGCTTATTTGCACACTTTATTTATGCAATATAGGTCAAAAACGGCATTTGATGTGAGCGTGAATGGGCAGGTACGTATTTTGCGTTGGGGACTGAATGAAGTGTTTGATTTACAATTACAACGCATTTTGGTGCTTGATGCCGCTACAAACGCCACTAAGTATGTCTATTTGCATCAAGAAAATAAGCCACTTTATTTGCCTACTTTTTTGGGTAGTGAGCCTTATGATTTCGAGGTGCATATACCTATCGGACTAAAAAACAGAGAGAAGGAAATTACAAATTTTATAAACCAGTATCGTTTAGTAAGCAAACGATTTACAATAATTTGGATATGAATAATATTAATTTTACGCAGCCTACGGGGTTTCCATTAGAAGCGGAAGGTTTAGGTTTTATGCAGAATACGTATATCAAAGGGCTTATGGCATTGGCAAAAATGGGTGGTAGCGATAATGTTATTTTAACTGGTCTGATTGATAATGGTAGTACAGTTACTGACGGTTGGGTATTGTTTCAAAACGAGTTGTTTTTCTTTGAAGGTGGCATCAAAACGCCTACATTTTTTATCAATGAAACTGTTACGGCTTTGAATAATGCGTCAGGAAATCCAGTCAATAGGTACTACGAGAGGAAGTTGCAATTTGGGATTTCAAGTAACTCATATTCTTTTAATTTGCTGAAACGTATCCAAAGTTTGCAGAATTTAGAAATCAAACTAAGCACTTGTTTTTTTGATGCGAATGTGATTATTGTAGGTTGTGATGTTATGAGTTACAATGTTGCACAGAACACTGTAAATATTTCGTCAGGTATCGTAAAAGTGGGAGATGCTTTTTATCAGACAAATGGGTACAATGGCATTTATCCCATTTGGATTGATGGTAGTGGTGTTTTTACTCAAAATTCTACTTCTCCAGATGATATACTTTTTAACCCAAAAACATCACAGCGATTGGCTGATGTTTACAAAAGAGCGATTACACCAATAGGCGAAATTGTCATGCGAGCGATACTTAATGATGATTTTGATAGCACTGGCTTGGGTATAAATGGTTTAATTGGCTGGGCTTTGTGCAACGGACAAAACAATACCATTGATTTGAGAGGACGCACCGTAATGGGCTACGATGAACGTGTTAATGACCCAAATGATACTATCTGGGATAGTATTTATAATACTGTTGGAGGTATTGGTGGAGAAAAAAACCATATTTTGACGATTGATGAAATGCCTTCACATAATCATACTCAGCAAACGACAGTACCGGGCTTTCCTGACGTATCGGAAGGTCAGTATGGACTTATAAGGAGGTCAGAACAAGGCGATTTCAGGACTGTTAGTTCCCCTGACGTAGCGGGTAGCGGTAACGAACCAGACATTGTGAACTCGCCAGTAAATGTACCGTTGCAAGGAGAGGATTTGCCACACGAAAATCGACCACCATTTGTTGTGGTTGCTTTTTTACAAAGAATATAAACAATGATTAGCACAGTAGCACAGCTTAAACAATGGTTTAGTAGTGGTTTGAAACCATTACAGTCGCATTATCATGCTTGGATTGATAGCTTTTGGCATAAAGACGAAAAAATACCTATTTCAAGTATAAAAGATTTAGATGTAGGCTTACAGCAATTTGTTACGCAATCTCAATTCAATACTATTACAAATTTATTATTGCCTATTAGTTTAAATCTTAACGATGGTTTTAATCCTGTTGTTATTGGTTTGGGTAAATTATTAGAGGTTGTTCTGATAGAAACTAATATCCCAGTCAAAGTTGTAATCTTACATAACGGTACAACCGAAATATTGAATGAAACAATTGACCAAACAACTACTTTTCGTTTAGATAGGTACATAACTAATCAAAATTTTATTAATATATATGTAACAATTCCTGTTGCAGTAAAAATTTACACACGATGAAAAAAATACTTTTTTTAGTTTTGATGCTATCTTGCTCTTTTGTTTTTGCTCAAAAAACAACCACTTCTGCTAATGTAATTATTGCGAAAGATAGGCTCAGAGTAGGTAATAATTCTGTCAATAAAATTGATACTAATATTAGTATCAATGCAACACATGGTGGATTTCCTACGAGTTTAGCTGTTAAACAAGCTATAAATGCTTCTGCGCCTTCATTGACTTTCCAGCAAGTCGTTGCAGCAGGAGATAACACTACTAACTCTTTTTATTTAAAAGGCATTAAATTTGGTCAGCCTACTAATTTGGTAGAAATTATCAAAATAAATCCTGGTACTCCTTGGGATTATGGACAGGTAAGAGTTTGGGGTAGAGACAATTCGATTAATTATAAAAGTGATGGTATAGATATATTAAGGGGCGGGTTTTACACCTCAATAGTAATGAACCAAAGTTTACCATCTACAAAAAGCAATAGTTTTCAGTTGCCCATTGACAGCTCAGGAACGCAAGTTTTATCGGTCAATGGGGCAAAAGCAAACAAATATGGACAAGTAAATTTTCCTATACCTACATCGCAGAATTTAGGGAATAGTGATTTAACTCAAACTGCCTTACAAGATAGAAGGTATAACATAGCCACTGCCCAAAGCCTAACGTTTGGAGATATTAATCCTAATTTAAGTACTTCAAGTAGGAATACAGGCTTTAATGTAAAAACAGGTGCGGTAGATATAGAAACTAACTACCTTTCTATAAGTGGTTTAGCTCAAACATTTATTTACAGCACTGGTACGGCAGGCGTAACTATTGGTGCTGCTCAAAAACCTCTTATTTTGCGTGACCACACGATGGGAATGAGTAACCCCTTATTAAATAGTAATCCAACGGGTAAATATCTAAAAGCAATAGATATAAATGGTCAAGTGCAATGGGAAACTTTACCTACACCACCGTCAGGAATTTCTGGTGTAACAGCATCACAAGGACTGACATCAACACTTACAGGTTCTACACCTGATATTCAATTAGGTAGTAATGGGACTCCTACTATTATTTCAAATGAGCGAAAGTTTAATTTAGGGAACGCTGGGCAATTACTTTTTGACGGTATCA
>JANMGN010000378.1:0-3266 GCA_031374645.1 Chitinophagales bacterium
AAATCGCAATTAATACCTTTTTTGACCATATTGATTTGTTTAAAAACGAACTGAAAACATTTATTGGAACTAAATTTCAGTCATTCAAATATGCAAAAACAGATTAAAACGTAATCCGAAAACCAATTTCACTTTAGTATATTAGATTGATTGCTGTAACGAAAACCACATCTCTTTATCCTTTTCTGCTGTCCAAATATTGGGATGTTTGATGCCTTGTGCTTCTTCAAAAGCACGAGTGACATTGAAAGGCATACAATGTTCAAAAATGACATAATCGCCAAAGATTGGTTTCATTTTAGCGTGAATTTCACGGTATGTGGCTGTCAAATCCATGCCTTTTGCAACGCAAATTTTGGCACTATCCAACAACATCGTTACATAATGTGATGTGCTTTCGATAGCTTCATTCACTTGTTGTGCATTGAAAAGGGCATTTCCACGACCTGGAACAGCAACTTCTGCTTGTAAAGCCTTGATTTTTTGCAACGTAAAAGGCCAATCTTCAAGTTGTGCATCGCCGCAATAAGGTGTAGCTCCATACTCCAAAAGGTCGCCGCTAAACAAAGCTTTGCAATCGGGTATCCATGCTACGATATCGCCACGTGTGTGACCTGCGCCAAGATTTTTGAGTTCCACACGACGTTTTCCTAAGTGTACTGTCATATCCGTCAGGAATGTCTGAGTAGGGTAGGTCAGATGTGGAATGCTCTCGACCGAACGAAAAAGACGAGGAAAACGATCCGTTTCGCTCTTGAAATCTTGTTCGCCACGCTCATTTATCATTTCCAGTGTTTTTTCAGAAGCAATAATTTCAGCATTTCCAAATGCTGATGCGCCTAAAACACGTACGGCATGATAATGACTTAACACCAAATATTTGATTGGTTTGTCCGTCACCGTTCTGATTTTTTCAATCAAAGCCTTTGCCATTACAGGCGTTGCTTGAGCTTCCATGACCAAAACGCTATTATCGCCGATAACCACGGCACTGTTCGGATCACCTTGCGTGGTGTAAGCATATACGTTGGGCGCAATTTCCGAAAACGTGATTTCTTTCTCTTGTGTGTCGCCAATGCTGGCAAATTTTTTTTCCATTATTTCAAAAAAATATTTTTTTGTATAAAACTTTGTTTTTTATGAAAGGTTTAGCTGAATTAAATTTTTACTGCTTCGTCCACAAGATACGACCTATTTTGAACCTTACGTTTATACCATTGACGAAGAAATAGAAAGTCGTTTCATTATTGGTTTCAAAATTCCTGTACGTGCCATTTTTAAAAGGAAGCTAATGCTGCTGCTTTGGAAAACTTATTAAATGTTTGATTTTAACTGCCTTTGAATATCTGAGTAATTTGAAGCGTAAAGTCCACTATAGTCAAATACTCGACTACTCAACTCAGTGAGCTACAATCGGCTGCGCTTCCAACAACGGCTCCCTGACTTCTACGCCTTCAAATTCACTACCATGCTCAAACCAAGAACGAGGTGCAGCTGCACCCCAAAGCGTTTGTCGTTGCGGATCACACAAGTCCCAACGGATAGGTTCGAGGTCGGTGTCCACCGTCAAATAATCGCTTGTATAAATCTCTAAACGGTGTCCGTCAGGGTCTAATATATACAAAAAAAACGCATTTGAAATACCGTGACGACCTGGTCCACGCTCCAAATTTTTGACATAACCTGTCGTTGCCATCACATCGCACAAGTGAATAATATCCAAAGCAGTTGGCACATAAACCGCCAAATGATGCAGTCGAGGACCTCGCCCATTCGTCAAAGCCATATCGTGAACCGAGCCTTTGCGGTGCATCCAACATGACCACATTTCGTCTTTTTCTTCGGTAGCGGTGTATTCTGTCAAACGAAAACCCAAATCTCGTACAAAAAACTCATACGTGTTTTGAATGTCATGCGTGAAGCAATTAAAATGGTCAAAACGTTGCGGACGACAACCTTTGTATGCACCGTATTGTTGCAACATTCGCTCTGTTTTTTCCATCTTAAAATAGAATTCCAAGGGTATTCCTTGTGGCGTTTTTGCTGCTAAAGTTCGCCCTTGTGCATAGCGACTGACCCAAGTTGCAGACAAATTTAAGGCTTCAAAATGACTTTTCAGAGCGTCTAAATCTTCTTCTTTTGATACCTTAAAGCCAAGACCTTTTACATTGGGTTCGTCTGATTTTTGCAACACAAAAGAGTGATGTTGTCGCTCCTCTAAGCAACGTAAATATGCGGCATTGTCTGTTGTTTCTGTTTCTATCAGCCCAATAATGTCTGCGTAAAACTTTTTTGAAACAGCTAAATCTTTCACTCCTAAAATGCCATAACTGCATCGTAAAATATTGAAAGGAAGACTGAAATTGTGTGGAACAAGCATTTTTTTTAGTATTTGGGTATATATTTTTTTATTTTTTTAATAAAAAATCGTATTTTACCTTTTGGATTATTTTTAGCAATGATAAAAAATTTTAAAGATTGGACAACTTTTGATTTGGAGCAAACTTTTGGGCTGCAAAAACAAGCACCAGAAAAATGCACCGTATTGAAGATCGGCTCAATGTACCAGACGTTGTCACGGACGAGCGCATAAATTTTGAGTTGAAAGACATACGTGCTGACCTTACTGAATATGCTGATATTTGGAACGAAGAGGAACTCAAAGGCTTTTTTATATTCCCATTGATGCGCCTTGTTCGTTTTAAAAGTACGAAATATAAACTTTTTTACGAACGAAAATTAAGTGTAAAACGCAACGACATTGACCTCAAAGGTGATGTAGATGCGATGATTGGCTCAGGTTCGTACAATAAAATTATTGCGCCATTTTACTGTATGCAATAGTACAAACCCGAAAGTCGCAAATCTGCTAACGATGTCAGAGGACAACTTTTGGCTGAAATGCTCGCTGCTCAAACCATTAACGGTAATACAGACATTCCTATTTACGGCTCTTATCTCAATGGCAGACTTTGGTTTTTCGCTACACTTATTGGCAATAAATATTGCTTTTCGGGTGGCTTGGTAGCCGATAGTCCAAATGGTTTAGCCTATGTTTTTAATTGTCTATTAAAATTAAAAGATATTATTGATGAGCAAGTGAAATAAAATTGAGTATTTGATCGAAGTGACTACTATGGGTCAAATACTCAATTTTTTCAGTTCTCCAACATTTCCAACGCTTCTTCCAAACAATCTACAATAATTTTTACTTCTTGTTCTTGAATAACCAAAGGAGGCGAAATAATTAGTAAATTGCCCGAAAC
>JANMGN010000721.1:0-10191 GCA_031374645.1 Chitinophagales bacterium
TTTTTTGTAAAAAAAATTTTACCTTTGTAAAAAATATTTAGTAATCGTTTATTTTGATTTTCATACACATCATTTTTCCAAAGAAACACCTGTTTTGTTTATCCAAAATGTGATAATTGGAAAAGAAAATCCACCTACGAAAAATCCTTTTTCGGTTGGTTTACATCCTATGTATATTGATGTACAAAGTATTGAAAATCAGATTATTGCGTTAAAAAAAGAAAGCCAAAAAGAAAACTGCTGGGCAATAGGAGAATGTGGTTTGGATAGACGTTCTACGATGACTATTAGCGAGCAAGAAAATATTTTTTCAGAACAAATAGAATGGGCGATGGAAATAAAAAAACCTATAATTATTCATTGCGTAAAAGCATTTTCTGAATTGGTAAAAATAAAGAAAAAACTTAACCCAAGTGTAGCAATGGTTGTTCACGGTTTCAACAACAAGGAGCAAATTTTTACAGAATTGTTAAAAAATAGTTTTTTCTTTTCCTTTGGAAATGCCATTTTACAACCTAATTCTAATGCCCAAAAAGCCTTAAAAAACACACCTCAAAATCGTCTTTTTTTAGAAACGGACAACACGCAGGTAAGTATAAATGAAATTTATAACGCTGCAAGCAATATTTTAGAAATAGAAATAAGCGAACTTAAAACATTGATAATCAATAATTTAAAACAAATAAAACCTTCTTTTAATGGATAATACTCAACTTGGTTCAGTTTCTTTTGAAATAAAAGAACAAGTAGCATATATTACTTTCGAGCATCCTTCGCATAACTCTTTACCGAGTTTGTTATTGGCAAAATTGCAACAAACAATTACTCAACTTGGCGAACAAAATGATGTTTTGCTTATCGTTTTGCAAAGTGGTGGCGATAGAACATTTTGTGCAGGCGCAAGTTTCGATGAGCTTTCAGCAATACAAGATTTTCATACAGGAAAAAAATTCTTTTTGGGCTTCGCAAACGTTATAAATGCTATCCGAAAATGCCCTAAAATTGTTATAGGTAGAGTACACGGTCGGTCAATTGGCGGTGGCGTTGGTCTTTCAGCGGCTTGTGATTATTGTATAGCAACCAAATTTGCCACTATAAAATTGAGTGAATTAGCAGTAGGAATAGGTCCTTTTGTGATTGGGCCTGCGGTGCAAAGAAAGATGCGACTTTCCGCTTTTAGCCAACTTGCTATCAACGCAACAGAGTGGCAAACAGCAGAATGGGCAAGAGATAGAGGTCTTTATCAAGAAGTTTTTGATACTATTGAGCAACTTGATGCTTATATAGCGCATTTTATAGTAATTTTAAAACAGTCCAATCCTGATGCTTTGCGCCTTTTGAAAAAAGTTTTTTGGGAAGGAACAGACGATTGGGACGCTCTTTTAGACGAGCGTGCAGGTATGAGTGGAATGTTGGTGCTCTCTGATTTTACAAAAAATGCTATCGCAGCATTTAAAAATAAATAAAAGAAATTTGTGATATTTTTGAAAAAAACGTATTGTTTTTTTTGAAAATGTACTTTTGCGCCCGAATAATTGGGCTAAAATATTTTTTTCAAAAAAATGCTATTAGGATTTATTACACTTTATTTGGTCGGTACGCTACTTATTGGTTGGTGGTCATCACGATTTGTAAAAAACACGAGTGACTTTGTAGTTGCAGGTCGGAGTTTACCTTTTTATATGGTTACATGTGGGCTTTTTGCAGAGTGGTTTGGCTCAGAAACCTTGATGGGTTCTACCAAAGAATTTCTCGAAGGCGGTATTTTGTCTGTCATCGAAGAACCTTTTGGCGCAGCATTGTGCTTGATTTTTGTCGGTCTTTTTATAGCACGCCCAATGTATCGGCTTAACATTCTGACTTTTTCGGACTTTTTTCGCCTACGTTTTAATCAAAAAGCGGAAATTGTTTCTGCTATAATGATAGTGCCTTCGTATTTGGGTTGGGTAGCTGCACAGCTTATCGCACTTGCAATTGTATTCAATGTAATCTCGGGCATACCTATTGTATATGGAATTATGGGCTGCGCTTTGTTGGTCACGTTATATACATACGTTGGTGGAATGTGGGCTGTTTCGATAACCGATTTTGTACAAACGATTATGATTGTGGTTGGATTAGTTGTTGTTTTGGTAGAAGTGATGACGCAAGTTGGAGGTTTTCAACATCTTATTTCTAAGCAACCCGAAGGTTTTTTTAATTTTTTACCTACAAATCCTACCACAATGGATTGGACAAAATATTTCGCCGCTTGGATAACCGTAGGCTTTGGTTCTGTTCCACAACAAGACGTTTTTCAGCGTGTTATGTCTGCAAAAGATGAAAAAACTGCTGTTCGAGCTTCTTATGCTTCGGGTATTTTGTATCTTACTATTGCATTTATTCCTCTTTTTATTGGTTTGGCAGGCAGAGAACTATATCCTGACTTAGTTGCAGAAGGCAAAGATGTCCAGATGCTGATTCCACAAATGGTTTTACAGCACGGCAGTCTTTTACTGCAAGTTTTATTTTTTGGTGCGCTACTGTCAGCGATCTTAAGTACGACCTCTGGGGCAATTTTAGCACCTTCTACGGTCATAGGAGAAAATCTGGTCAAACCCCTTTTAAAAAACAGTACGGATAAAAAAATACTTTTGACCATGCGCCTTGCAGTAGTTGCGGTAACAATTGTTTCCACTTTTATAGCTACCCAAAGCAATGATATTTTCGAGTTGGTGGCGCAATCCTCGTCTATAAGTTTAGTTGGACTTTTTGTACCAACAATTGCAGGTATTTATTGGAAAAAAACAAGTTCTACTGGCGCAATTCTATCTATGATTTTAGGAATGGCAGTCTGGATAATTGCAGAATTTTTTATGCACAGCGAAATTCCACCCATTTTATACGGTTTAGCGGCAAGTATTTTGGCGTTGATTTTAGGCAGTTTTTTTGTGAAAGATGCTAAAATTGAATTCATACCTGCATAACATTATAGAACAGTAAAATGAAATCCCTATTGTACCTATACACCTGTTTTTGGAACCAAAAGTAATTTTTAGATTTTAATTTTGATAAAATTATTAATTTTATTAAAAAAAATCCTACATTTGATTTCTAAAAACACAAAATATGATAAAAGAACTTCGCACTCGCTACAACGAAAATTTTACGGCTGAAAAATACGCCAAATTTTTAGATGACATCAAAGAAGAAATTGGGCACGAAGTCAAATTTCGAGTTTCAGAAACACCTGTTTTTGTAGGCAAAGCATTTCGTGAAAAATTAATTCACGGATGCGAAGATGTTTTTAAAACTATTTTGAGCGACGATTTTAAGGCAAAAACAGAAGGTTCACTTTCTTACAATGTCCCGAATGAAAACGCTCATACGCATTTTATGCAAATAGATTTTGGTGTTTGTATCAATGAAGCAGGCGAACTCGAGCCACAAATGATTGAAATTCAAGGGTTTCCGTCTTTGTATGCACTACAAGCCGCAATGGCTGTTGCTTATCGTAAAAACTTTTTTATTCCAGCCGATTTTACCACAATGTTCGGAGGTCATACCACAATAAGTTATTTACAACTCCTAAAAGAAGTAATCGTAGCAGATTGTAATCCGAAAAATGTTATTCTTTTAGAAATAGAACCAGAAAAACAAGGCACTGCAGTTGATTTTTATGCTACTGCAAAATACCTCGGCATCAAGATTTTATGTCTAACAAAATTAAAAAAAGAAGGTAAAAATCTTTTTTATTTAGATGAAAACAACAGTAAAATCGAGGTAAAGAGAATTTATAACCGTGTTATTTTTGACGAGTTGGATAGAAGAACAGACCTTGAATGTGAGTTTAAATTTACCGACGAAATAAATGCAGAATGGGTAGGTCACCCAAATTGGTTTTTCCGTATCAGCAAATATACTTTACCCTTATTTAATTCCCCTTATGTGCCTAAAAGTTATTTTTTGCACGAATTAAAAGAAATTCCTACTAATTTAGAAGATTTTGTACTAAAACCCTTGTTTTCTTTTGCAGGAATGGGCGTAAAAATAAATGTTACAGCAGAAGACATTACAGCGATTTCTGATAAAGAAAATTATATTTTGCAAAAAAAAGTCAATTATCACCCTGTGATAGAAACTCCTTCTGGTCCCGCAAAATGCGAAATCCGTATGATGGTTCTTTGGCGTGATGGCGATGAAAAACCAACTATCGTGAATAATATTTGTCGCATGAGTAAAGGAGAAATGGTCGGCGTACGCTACAATCAAGATAAGGATTGGGTTGGCGGCACAGTTTGTTTTTTCGAGTAAAATAAAAAAATTAAGCAACTAAAATACGATGAAAAAAGTAGATATGCACACGCATATTTTACCTGAAAAACTACCCAATTTTGCTAAAAAATTTGGTTACGGTGATTTTATACATTTGGAGCATCACAAAAAAGGAGTTGCTCGAATGATGAAGGGCGATACATTTTTTAGAGAAATAGAAGAAAACTGCTGGGATGCTGCGTTTCGTATTGAGGAATATAAACAGCACAATACACAATTACAAGTAATTTGTACTGTGCCTGTCATGTTTTCTTATTGGGCAAAAGCAGCAGATTGTTTGGAGCTTTCTCAATTTTTAAATGACGATATAGCCGAAACTTGTAGCCGTTTTCCAGCGCAATATTTAGGGCTTGGAACTATTCCTATGCAAGACAATAAGCTGGCTATCAAAGAGTTAGAGCGTTGTAAGGCGTTGGGTTTTCGAGGTGTGCAGATTGGAAGCAATGTCAATCAATTGAATTTAAACGAAGCGTATTTTTATCCAATTTTTGAGGCTTGCCGAGATTTGGATATGTCTATTTTTGTACATCCTTGGGAAATGATGGGCGAGGCAGAAATGAAACGCTATTGGTTACCATGGCTTGTAGGTATGCCTGCGGAAACAACTCGTGCGATGTGTAGTTTGATTTTTGGTGGAGTTATGGAAAAATTACCCGAAGTACGCTTTAACTTTGCACACGCAGGTGGCTCTTTTTTCGCTACAATTGCTCGTATAAAACACGGTTTTGATTGTCGTCCAGATTTGGTAGCTACCGATAACGGCATTGACCCAAGAAATTATTTGGGCAAATTTTGGATAGATTGCATTACGCATGATGCTGCAACTTTGCAGTTTATTATGGATTTGCAAGGAGAAGATAAAATTACTTTGGGTTCAGATTATCCGTTTCCTTTGGGAGATTTGGAAATCGGAGCTTTTATAGAAACAATGGATTTGAGCGAAACTACAAAGCAAAAAATTTATTGGAAAAATACTTTCGATTGGTTGGGAATAGCAGTGCCTTAGCAATTGGTTAAAGCAAAATTGAAACCAACTATCCTCTCAAAACGACCATCAGATAAATAAAAAATGCCAACTGCTCATTGCAGCTGGCATTTTTTATTTTCTAATACTATCTTTGTAGTATAAAACATAAGGTTTTTGACCCAACACTCATTACATATTCCCAAAAAAATCTTGACTTTATTAAAATACTCTTTTAGATTACCCATTAAGCAACTCTTTTAAAATACCTCAACCTTCTAAACCCTCTGGAAAAAACCAAACCAGAAAATTTCCGTCTTTGAGTAACATCAATTGACGGATTTTTTTTGCCCAAAAGTAATTTGATAAAATAAAATAGACCAAAATATTTTTTGTATAAAAAATAAAGACTATATTTGTATGCCAAGTAGGCATATAGAAATAATCGACAATTTTTTTGGCGTTGCAAAAATAACATAAGTAATTGACTACAAGGAAGTTACGTTGTTATTTTCACAACGACTTCCTTTTAAAATTTTTTTGGTTATTTTAGCCTACTAAGTAGAAGGACAAATATGATATACTAATCGAAATTTAATAACTAATTGATAATCAGATATTTAATGAAACAAATAAAACATCGTTATATTTGTTTACTTACTTACATTAAAGTACAAATTTTACATCAAAAAATAAGTTCAATGAAAAAACTATTATTTATTGCGCTCGTTCTCTGCTCAAATATAGCGTATGGACAAGTAGAAAAATCCAATCCTAAAAAAAAGGTAAAGGAAAAAAAAGAGATTGTTGCCCGAAAAAACTATTTCGAACTCGGGATTAATCTTACCACAGCAATTGCCGCTGGTGGCTTTCGCTTTACCGAAAATTTTATCGTTAATGACCCTTATTTTCTTCATTTGAAAGTTGTAACACACCGATTTGGACTTCGTGCTGGTTTTGGTAGTGCTTTTTATTCTCAAAAAAGATTGGATAATATAGATAAACAAGGGCGTGTCGATGCTTTTTATAAAACTGATTTGAGGCTCGGACTAGACTATCAAATTCCTATCGATGAGCGTTGGCGTTTGTATTATGGCGCAGATGTTGTGAGTGGTTTGGGTAATACACAGAACGATTTTTTGACAGACGGCGTACTTTCAAAAATCAATTACAAAGAAAAAACTATCGGCGGTGGACCAATTCTCGGTATTCAATACCATTTGAACAAACGTATTAGTTTACAAACAGAAGCGACACTTTATTTTACTTATACTACCTCTGATAAAAAAGTTTCTTACTCCAATTTACCTGGGTTAGACCCTGATTTTGAGACTAAATCAGTATGGAAAATGCCCACAGGCGTACCACAATCCTTTTTTGTAATCATTCGTTTCTAACAAAAAAAATAAATTATGAAATATACTTATTTATTTATATCCTTATTTTTATTAAAAATAAATCCGCTAAAAGCACAAGTACAAGATAGTATTTCTACCAAAACGATAGAAAAAAGTACAATTATTATTTCGGATGGCCCAGAAGTAAAAGAAGAAACAAAGGCTACAAAAGAAGAAACAAAAACTATTTCGACTGATGCTTCTTCGACAACTCTACCAGAAAAAAAAGAGGTAGAGCTGCCAGAGAAAAAAGAAAAACACATTGAGGTAAGCCTAAATACAACCTCGCTTCTTTCTCGCCTCGTACCTTTCGGAAATGTATTACCTTTGGCTGGTCCGACTACGATTTATTTGAAAAAATACAATGGAAATCGTGCTTTTCGTTTCGGGATGCTCTTGCAAGCGAGCGAAGATGCAGAACTCAAAAATACCATACTTCGTCTGGGTATAGAGAAACGTAAAATACTCAACAAACATTGGGCATTTACACGTGCATCAGATTTTATGCTGGCATTTGGAAGGTTTGATACACCTGGTTTTGGTAAAGGGAGCGAAATACAAACTATTGGAGCAGGTTTTGGCTATGGAATAGAATATTTGCTTAATAAAAATATTTCTTTTTCTACCGAGGCAACTGTTTTTTTAGGATTAGGCGGCGAAAGTGTCCTCAATCTCAAAGTTATTCCTCCGATTGCCTTGTATATTAATGTAAAATTGTTTCGATAAATAGTGGCTATTAATCAACAAAAAAACATCTTTCGTTACAGTACGAAAGATGTTTTTTTATTTTAAAGAACTTAATAAAATAAATCTATTGCTATAAAATCAGCTAACATTTTCCCTTCTTTACTAAGCGTAAAAATATCACTATTAGCTAAAATTTGATTTTTTTCTATAAAAGGCTTGCTTTTTGCTTGAAAATGAAGCCAAAATTCGTTGCTTATTTTTTTGATTTCGCTGGCGTGTGCACCCCATTTTGTACGTAAAGCAACTAAGACGTACTCATTATAACGCTCTGCGCTACTAAGATTTTCTTTTTCAAAATTCAAAATACCTTGTTGCAAACTGGCGATATACAAGCTATTATTTGCAATATTATGTTGTCTGGAAATACCGTCGTAAGCGTGTGCCGAAGGACCTAAACCAAGGTATTTTTTACCCAACCAATAATTAGAATTGTGGCGAGCATGACAATCAGGTTTTGCGAAATTAGATATTTCGTAATGTTCAAAACCTTTTTCTGTAAGATTTTCTATTAAAATTTCAAATTGTTCCGCTGCTTTTTCGTCATCAACAGGTTTTAATATGCCTTTTTTTACTTGCTTTTCAAGTAACGTTTTTGGCTCAACCGTAAGACAATAAGATGAAATATGTGGAATATCGAACTGCGTTGCTTTGTCAAGATTTTGTATCCAATGCTCATTATCCATCGTTGGTGTACCATAAATTAAATCTATCGTAAGATTTTGAAAACCAACATCTTGTGCCGTTTTTATACTTCTACTTGCTTCCTCGGCGTTGTGCGCACGGTGCATAAATTGCAAATCTTCCTCAAAAAAAGACTGGATTCCAATACTAAAACGATTGATAGGTGTTTGGCGAAAAGCGAGTAATTTTTCTCGGCTCAAATCATCGGGATTGGCTTCGAGTGTAATTTCTGCATCTTCAGCAATATCGTGTACAGCATTAATACTTTCAAAAATACGTTGAATTTCCGTTGCTGAAAGGATAGATGGCGTACCTCCACCGAAGTAAACCGTTTCTATTTTCTCTCCTTGCAAATAATCTTTTTGCAAAACGATTTCTTTTTGCAAAGCCGCCAAGAAATCTTCTTTTTTTTGTAAAGAAGTTGAAAAGTGAAAATTACAATAATTGCACGCCTGTTTGCAAAAAGGAATATGGATGTAAATACCTGCCATTTATTTTTTTATATCTCTCATTTTTTCTAATAATTCATTGAGCGTAAAGGCTTCTTCGTCAGTCAGATTAATAAGATTATTTTCGCTTTCAGTTACTACAACGTCCATTTTTTTCAACAAATCCAATGCTTGTGGTGTAATAACAATATTAGTTTCACGCTTATCATCACTGGATTGCTGACGAACAATATACTCTTTTCGAGCCAAACGGTCTAAAATACGAGGTACATTTGAGCTTTTTTCAATCATTCGAGAAGCAATATCACGGACACAAAGCGCATTGGGGAAACTGCCACGCAAAATACGAAGTACATTAAATTGTTCTTGCGTGATACCAAATGGTTTGAGCATTTGATTAAAATTATCATTGAACCAATAAGCGGAGTAAAGCAAATTTAAGATTGCTTTATGTGGCTCACTTCTAAATCGAGTTGTTTTTAATGCTTCTTCTATCCTCATTTTTAGTCATCTAATAATTATACCAACTCCAAAGTATTTTTTTGCAACGCCTCTACTGCTGTTCGCAAAAAAGTAGGCAAAATTATTTGTTGTGTATGTTCTATTTTACTTTGGTCAGAAAGATCTGCAATCATACTTTTGTAACGCTCCTCGCCATGTTCTGCGATTACTTGGTGTTTTTTATCTTCCTGTTGAAACCAAACGAGCATACCATCGCCATCTGCTTCTGGATGAAATTGTGTACCAATCATGTCTTTAGAAAAACGAACCGCCATCAAAGCTCGTTCGAGTGGTACGTGCGGACGAGGTTTTTCTTTTGCTAAAATTTTAGCTTTCATACTTTTGAAAATGGCTTCGTCGGGTTGCACAACTTGAAAATTTCGAAAATCAGCAATATAAAAAGGATTTGCCAAGGCTTCAAAGATATTTTCTTCGCAGCCTTCATGTGTCAAATAAACAGGAAATGTACCAAACGACATTGATTTACGAGCCGTTACACTCGCCATTTTAAAATGTAGGCAGGCCATTTGGAAAGAGTGACAAATGAAAAAAACGTGTTTTCGTCTTTTTGCACCTACCGTTTTGTTATACTGATAAATATTTTCTAACCATACCGACCACGCCTTGTCCCATACGCCATCGCCATCACGTGGATCGCCAGGGCCACCAGTAGAAATGAAAATATCAAAACTTAAATCTGGAATTTCTACCTTTTTTCTTACGTCAAATATCTGATAATCAATATCTTGTGAAAAATCTGAAAGTATATCTTGAATACAACGCATACCTTGATTTGGTGTGCCGTCGTACATATCTAATATTGCTAATTTAAGTTTATGATGAGCCATATTTTACTAAAATTTGAGTGAATTTTTGTACTTTAAGAGGAGAGGATTGCAAAGATAATGGCTTTTTTATGACAAAAGCAATATTTAACCAAAACGTTGGTCTATTTTTTCTTTTTATGAAATTAGATATTGTATTTTTGCAAGTATATCCGATAGTTTTTAATATAGTAAAAACTAAATATTTTATATTTTATGTTGCAAAAAACAATATATTTTTACTAAATATATAAAATGCTGATAATCAAAATATTAATATTTATAATTTGATTTTAAATTATATAAATAAAATA
>JANMGN010000729.1:0-2213 GCA_031374645.1 Chitinophagales bacterium
CATTCCAAATCACAAAGAGCCGTAGGTTCGACCTCATTGTAGCCGTGTGCGTCAGCGCACGGAACACAATGCACGAAACATGGAATACGATGCACGGAACACGTCGCACGAAAAAAATATAACATTTCGCCACAAATGTAGAAAAAAAATCAATATTTAGAAATATTTAACATTTACAAATATTTTTAAAACATATTATAAAATAAAACACATTATGATAAAAAAACTACTTTTGGCACTGTATTTGTTGTATTTGTGTATTACATTTTTTTATTATGTGAATTAATTTCAATATGAAAAATACGCTTCGAACCCTTATTTTTTATAATAATAAAAAAATATTAATATTTTACGAACAACATCTTGATTTTTTTAACTATTCCCCGTATCTTTACGGTTGAATCCGAACCTATCGTCCATAATTATGAAATACTATTTAATAACAAAAAAAGTTTCCGCTATTCTTGTCCTATTGGCGTTTTCTACCTTAGGGTGGACCCAAGGAATAGTGAGTGTTGCAAAAAATGTTTTTGTGAACACCTCCTTCTCTGAAACTCCGAGTCCAGGAGCTACTCAGATGTCGATTTATACTGCTGCAAAACATGGCTCTGCTGTGGTAAGCAATAGCAGTTCATTTACCTACACACCTACACAAAATTACAGAGGTTTAGATACATTTACGGTAAGTTACAAATTTGGTACGCCCGCACCTTTGTTTTACTTCCGTACTTATTTTGTAAAAATAGACAACTCTTTTATTACAGTTGCGCAAGATTACGCAACGACCACTAAAAATACAGCCGTTACGATTGACGTATTGGCAAATGACAATGTAGTGAGTACGGCAGCAAACGCAAACATCAGCTTAGATGTTACAGGTATTTCTCTTTTGAACAATGCTGCAAGTGCCACTATAAATGCAAACAATCAGGTAGTATTTACACCGAGCGCAGGATTTGTAGGCAATGCTTATGTAAATTATGTGGTTTGTGATTCTTATGGTTTCAATTGTGCAACAGGAGCAATAAGTGTAGTAGTTAGCGATGCTATATTACCAACGACTTCTTTCACACGTGTAACGACTTCTAAAAATACAGCAGTAGCTTTATTGCTACAAAAAAGTAATTTTAATATCAGCACTAATGGTAAAAAAGGTACAGCTACTTTAATCAATGGTAACGCATTTAATTATGTGCCTAATACAGGTTTTGTAGGAAAAGATACCGTGAGTTTTTACCATGCAGGTTTAGCTATCAGCACAAAAGTAGAGATAGAAGTTATCAATAAAGCAGCTACTAACAAATTTGCTAACGATGATTATGCTTATACACCTAAAAATCAGGGTGTAAGTGTAAATGTATTGGCAAATGACAATGCGTTGTTTCCATTAATAGGAGGTTTTACGCAACCTAATCCTTCGCAAGGAACAGTAAATTTGGCGAATGGTAAATTTCAGTTCACACCAACGAATAATTTTGAAGGCATTGCCAAATTTACTTATTTACTAAATAACTCCTCAGCAGTACCTTCTGGAAACCCTATCAATGAGTGGGCAACCGCTTATGTGGTAGTGAGCAATCAGTACCCTGCAAAATCAATTTTTAACCTAAGTACACCTATCAATACACCTTTGGTATTGAACTACAAAGTTCCTATCACAGGTTATAACTTTACGATTGTAGATTCTACTTCACACGGTGCTTTGAACTATTACGCAGGCAATACTACTTTAAATTTGCCTAACCAAAATGCTATTTCTGGTTACAACTTGGTGGTTTATACGCCTTCGCAAAATTATACAGGCAAAGAGGAATTTGAGTTATTATATTGTATCAATGGAAATTGCCGTACGGTAAAGTTTATTGTAGAAATACAAGCTGTTACACCTACGCTACCTACTTACTGTGTAGGAGATTGCGTGTGGGCAGGCGATGCGAACAATGACGGTATTGTGGATATGGCAGATATATTGCCAGTAGGTTATTGCCAAGGAGCAGCAGGATTGGCACGCTCTAACGCCTCTAACAATTGGTTCGGTCAGTTTGGTAACAATTGGAATAATCCTTTCATGCCAGCACAAGATTTGAAATACATAGATACGAATGGCGATGGCGATGTGACGGCATGAAAGGATTATTCCAATTGTTACCAAACTGACCGAACCAATTGTTAGAGGCGTTAGAGCGTGCCAATCCTGCTGCTCCTTGGCAATA
>JANMGN010000734.1:0-3432 GCA_031374645.1 Chitinophagales bacterium
GACATACTTTTGCAAGTATATCGGCTCTGCTTATAGGAAGCAAGCGTGCCCGGGAAAGGAATCGAACCTTCACACCCTTGCAAGTGGCAGATTTTGAGTCTGCTGCGTCTACCAATTCCGCCACCCGGGCTTTGAAAAACAAATTAAAACCAAATGATTTTTATGTCTTGTTTTCTAATGCGGTGCAAAATTACGACAAGTTTTTTGAATACGCAAGAGATATTTCTTTTTTAAATAAAATATTTTTATTTTTTTTAAATCGTCATACGTAGTATGCTCATTATCAAAGGTTTGTAATTTTTTTTCAATTGAAAAAAAATTCTCTTTTTCTTGATTTTCTACATCTGCTACTACTTTTTGGAATATATTTTCGTCAAAATCAAATTCGAGTTCCATAAGAGCCTCGTTTATTTCCATCATCTCCATCAAAAAATCTTGTGGCATTTTCTCTTGACCTTCTTCTTTTTTCAATCCTTTTAGGTCGAGCAAATAATCCATACGAGTATCAAAATCACTTAAAATTTTGTAAGCCTCCGTATTATAACTTGCCAATTCCAATATTTCTGCTTGTTTTTCATCACTTTCTAAGGTATGAAAATCAGGATGAAACTTTTTACTATTGCGTAAAAAACGTTTTTTTAAATCTGTTTCATCTAAAATAAATGCTGGTTTTAGGTCAAAAAAATCAAAATAAGTCATATTGTTTATATTTATTAAGAACGTCGGCGAGGTTCAAAAACCTCGCCGACGTTAGAAGAAAGCGTATAATATTGGGCTTTTTTATTTTCCAAATAATTTGCCAATAAAGCTAAAATCTATACCAGAAAGGCGTTGAATATCGTTTTTGATACCAAAAACCATCAAGCCCAAAAGTAAAAATACGCCAATAGAGTTTGCTTTTTCCAAAAATTTATCGCTCGGTTTTTTGCCCGTAATCATTTCCCAAAGAAGGAAAATCACGTAGCCACCATCAAGACCAGGTACAGGGAGCAAATTCATTACAGCAAGTACAAAAGACAAAACGCCTGTCATACGCCAAAACGCTTCCCAATCCCAAGTTTCAGGGAACATTTGCGCCATCGTTCCTACGCTTCCGATGTTGTCCGTAGAGACTTTTCCTTTAAACATTTGCCCAAATGCCTTCAATTGATTGCCAATAAAACCCAGTCCTTCGCCAAAACCCATTGGGATAGATTCAAAAAAGCCATATTTTTCACGTTTTACATCAAAATGTTTGCTCATGTCAGCGTCTGCTTGTATGCCGATTTTGCCTTCTGGCGTAGTCGTCATTTTGAAAATAGTCGTATCTTGATTGCGCAAAACTTTTAGCTCTATCGCTTGGTTTTTCAGCGTTTTCATCGCTTCTGTGAACTCATCATAATAAGAAATCGCCTTACCGTTTAAGCCAACAATTGCATCGCCTGCTTGTAAACCAGCTTCTTTCGCAGGCCCATTATTAATCGCTTTTATGCTAAAAGGAAAACGTGGACTGATAAACAAAATATCTTTTACCGCAGGATTATCCAAGTGTGCATTTTGTGCAAAATTGATAGCTGTACGAACGCCATTGCGTTCTACTTCTGCTGTATTGGTGTTATTTATGACAATATCTTGTAAAATAGAGCGAGGATTAAATTTGTCGAAAGGTTTGTTTCCTACACTTAAAATTTTATCTCCCGTCTTGAAGCCGATATATTGTGCGGTACTATCAGCATAGATACCATATTTTACATTTTGGTTTGGTAAATATTCTTTACCATACGTCCAAAGCATCATAGCGAAAATAATACCTCCCAAAAGGAAGTTTACCGTAACGCCGCCTATCATAATAATAAGGCGTTGCCATGCTTTTTTGGAGCGAAATTCCCAAGGTTGCGGTTCTGAAGGCATATCGTCGGCACTTTGCGTTTCGTCCACCATGCCATCGATTTGAACATATCCGCCCAAAGGGAAATAGCCCAATCCGTACTCTGTATCCGTTTTACTTACGCTCGTGCGATAGAATGTTATAGCCGCTTTATTTTTGAAAAAATCCATTCCTGTTTTCTCCTGACCGTATAAAATACGCACTAATGCGTAAGGTAAAACGTTCGGAAAAAGGAAAAAGAAGTCGAAAAACAAATAGAATTTTTTTACTTTTGTATCAAACCAACGTGCAGGCAAATAGTGCCCCATTTCATGCAAAGTTACCAAAATCGTCAAGCTCAAAAGGAGCATTATTACTCGAATCATAAATAGTTAAGTGTTTAAAAAAATAAATACTGAAATAAGTCTGCAAAATAACGAAATATTTAGAACTTTGTTGAATGATTTTGTATAAAACTTATTTTAAATAAATCAAAAGTATTGGCGGCGATGAAAAAAGTCTTGCTCTTCTGAGTATAAGTTACTGATAATCAATGCCTTGTTTGTTTTGGGAAATTAGTAATACAGAGAAAATACCTTGACACATACATTAACATTTACATTCAAATTTTATGAATTTATTTTTTACTCAGGACATTGCTAACGGATTGGCAAAATTTGATGAAGAGGAAGCTCGTCACCTTATCGTAATGCGAAAGAAAATTGGCGACATTATACATTTTACAGACGGAAAAGGGTTTTTTTATGAAGGAAAAATAGCTGAAATTACGAAGAAAAATATTTTTTTAAGTATTGAAAATCAGCGCAAAGAAGAAAAGAATGAAGACGTTTGGTTGCATATTGCGATTGCTCCTACCAAAAATATAGACCGAATAGAATGGTTTTTGGAAAAATCAACCGAAATGGGAATAAATGAGGTCACTTTTTTGCTTTGTCAGAATTCAGAGCGAGAGCGCATTCGTTTGGATAGATTGGAAAAAATTGTGGAATCTGCCATGAAGCAATCGCTTCAAGCAACACTTCCGAAGCTCAATGATTTGATAAAATTCACTGATTTTATGAAGCAAAATAATACTTTTGACGAAGAAAATAAAGGTTTTATCGCTTATTGCAATGTTCCTAATTTAATTTCTTATCCGAGTGTTTTAGCAAAAAAACAAACTATTTTAATCGGCCCTGAAGGGGATTTTTCTCAAAAAGAAGTCACTTTAGCGTTACAAAATAAATACGAAGGCATTAGTTTGGGTAACAACCGTTTGCGTACAGAAACGGCAGGTTTGTATGTAAGCACCAATTTTTATGCAAAAAATTAAGCAGTTTTTAATCCCAAAAAATACCAACTCAAAATCCCTACACAAACCGAAATATTCAAAGAATGTTTTGTTCCGAATTGTGGAATTTCTATCGCAGCGTCGCAAAGAGCGATAGCTTCGTCGCCTACACCTTCTACTTCATTGCCAAAAACGAGCGCATATTTCTGATTTTGTACCACTTTAAAATCATTTAGAAAAATCATACTTCCAATTATTTTTCTAGATACAGTAGGATCAATATTTAGCTTTGTAC
>JANMGN010000573.1:0-3169 GCA_031374645.1 Chitinophagales bacterium
AATTTTTAATTTAAAACAAAGACAAATAATAATTGGTTTTTTATTAAAAAAAACATGACTTTAATTTATTTATCTATTATTGCAAAATAATAAAAATATACTATTTTATTTAATAAATAAATTATTTTGTTTTTTTAAAACCATCGAAAAAAACTCATTCAAATAAAATAAACATTAGTACCATGACACGAATTAGACTTTTAAGCACCCTACTTTTTTCTATTTTTATTTTTTGCATTGCCCTTGCTGAAAATAAACCTACAATGCCACCTATCAGTATTTTTCTTACAAATACTACGATGGAGTGTACAAAAAGCAATCCTATCAGTGTGCGTGTAAAGGATTTTAAAGATGTTACGAACTTTCAGTTCAGTATCAACTTTCCTACGACACGGATGCGAGGCGATAGCGTTGTGAAATTTAATCCTGCATTTCCAGACAATGCGTACAATATTCTTACTTTGCCCAACGGAGATGTTACGTTTTCTTGGTCAGGTAATGCGGTATCATTGCCTGATAATGCCGTTTTGTTCACGATGTATCTTACGCCATATTATTATGGAACAAATCCGCCTCAGCCAGGTACGGCAGCTGTGAAAATTACCAATTCGCCAACACCTGTGCAAGCATACACTACTGCGTCGGTTGTAAATACTTTTCCAGTTACAACGACAGACGGTTTAGTTACGATTTTGGACAAAACGCCACCTGTGGCTTTGTGTCCAAATACACAATTTTATAAAGGTGTAGATAGTGTTTTGGTAGCGAGCATTACGGGTTTTGCGATTGATGATTGTGGTTCTGCAAAAGTGACAAGCTACCAAATGAGTGGTGCAAATACCATCTCAGGATTGGGAGATGCAAACGGTAAATACTACAAATTGGGTATCACGAAAGTAATTTATACTGTTACGGATTTGGCTGGAAATACAGCACAATGTCCGTTTAAGATTATTTTGGTAAAACCTTCTGATGATACGATTACGGTTTTTGCAAATAGTAAACTTTCTGTATGTGAGTTGCCTGGCGTAGTGGATTATCCTATGTTTATCGCTAATGCCGATGGGAAGAATTTGAATAAAATGAATTTTAGTTTAGAATGGGATAAGACAAAATTTGATTATATTGACTTAAATACTGTGCATCCGAGCATTTCGGCAGCAGTTTTCAACAAGTCTGATGTTGCTAACGGACATTTGGGCTTTTCATGGTCGGGTTTAAATTTGAATCCTTTTGACAATATGCGTCTTTTTAACCTACGACTGAAGCCTAAAGGAATAGCGAGCCAAACAGCAGTTATGGTCATGGGAAATCCTGTTCCTATATCAGTGGCTTCTCCTACAAATCCTGCTTATGCAGTACGTACGGAGGCGGGCGATGTATTTGTAATAGATGTAATTGCTCCAATTGCGAATTGTAAAGATACGTTGTTGTATGCTACTTCGGCTTCTGGCTCGCATACTGTTTTGGGTGCAGTTATTGAGCCTAAAATCATTGAAAATTGTGCTTTGGAATCTTACAAATACAAATTGGAAGGTGCAACAACTTTGGCACAAACTAATTTTTCTGCTACTCAAAATGTTATTTTAAACTATGGTACTACAAAAAACACTTTTGATGTAAGAGATTATGGCGGAAATGCAGCACAATGCGCTTCTAATGTAAAAGTAAACCGCTTGCGTTTTGCTTTAAATAAAGATAGTTTGCCTTGTAGCGTGAACGCAAAAACTTTAGATTTGCGTGTTACAGATTTTGAACGTTTAAAAGATTTTAAATATACAATAGCATGGAATCCTACCATGTTGGGCTTAGCATCAAGTGCTGTTGTTTTCCCTAACGCTACCGTAAAAAACAATACCGTCATAACAGGAAATGCAGCAGCAGGAACTTTGACTTTTACATGGACTATGCCAGCTGGACAAAGCCTGACTTTGCCTGCAAATGAAATTTTGATGTCATTTCCTTTTACAATTATAGGAAACGTGAATAGCTCTGTTGTGATTACCAATCAAAGTGCAAGACTTTTAAACTCTTCTGAAAATATCACAATTCATATAACGAACGGTAGTATCAAAAACTACGATGGTATCGCTCCTACAATCACAAACTGCCCAAATGACGTAACAGAAATAGTTACACTTCAAGGTGTTTGTACTAAAAAAATAAATTGGAACGCTCCAATTATCGCAGATAACTGTGGCGCATTACCTGCTTCTAATATCAAAATTACGAAGCAAATGGGTACTACTTTTCCTGTCAATACACCTTCATTTTCAGGAGATGATTTTACGATTGGTCAAACTATTGTTACTTATAATGTAACAGATTTATTTGCTAATACGGCTGTTTGTTCTTTTAAAGTAAATATTTCGGAAACTGTGCCGCCTCAAATCGTGGCTTGTGTTCCGAATATTGTAAAAAACAACGACCCAACTAAAAACGGTGCAATTATCACTTATGGTACTGCAACCGTGAACGAAAGTTGCGGTATTCAAAGCGAAGTATTTAGCAAGCCTAACAATAGCTTTTTTACCGTAGGAAAACACACTGTAACTTATACGGTTACGGATAAAAGTGGAAATTCGGCTTCTTGTACCTTTACAGTAACTGTAAACGACAATGAAAATCCTACTTTCGATGACCCAACTTTTCCTTCAACCATAACTACAAATACAAAAATAGATACTTGTGGTGCATTTGTAACTTGGACTCCTCCGACAGCAAAAGACAATCATACAGCAGCTAACCTGATAAGTATTACTTCAAATTTTCCGTCGGGTAGTTTTTTCCCTACGGGCAAAACGCTTGTGACTTATACTGCAAAAGACAGTACAGGAAACACTATCGTACGTAATTTTGAAATAAATGTAATAGACAATCAAGCACCAAAATTTGTGTCTTGTCCAGCTACTTTGACCGTAAACGTGGCAGGTGCAGCTTGTAATAGTGCTTATACGCCACCTGTTTTAAAAACAAAAGACAATTGTATTGGTTTGGTAAATGTAACTGCTTCTAATATTCCTGCAAACAATATTTTCCCAATTGGTACTACAAAATTAATTTACATTGACCCAAATAATTCTAATGTAAAATGTAATGTTGATTTGACTTTACAAGTAAGTGCAAAACCTACTTTCACTAATGTAAATGACATTACAGTAACAACAGA
>JANMGN010000628.1:0-9910 GCA_031374645.1 Chitinophagales bacterium
CAAAAAAGTTAAAAAAGGTTGTCTGAAAAAGGTGTTTTTTAGACCAAAGTAAGAATTTGACTTTTTTCGACTATAAACATTGCAGTATCTTTTGCCCAAGTTTGATACGTCAGTTTGGAAGGATGAACGCCATCGCTAAAAAAGTCTTTTTCATCAGCACTGATATTCATCTTTTTTATCCACTTATTTAGTGTAATTTTTTCAGCTATAAAATAAACATTTTGTCTTTTAGAAACTGCTTTTTCTAATTCTTCTCCTAAGATTTCGCCTAAGTTTCCTATCGTAAATTTTATCAAAGGCGTAAACGCTGGAAACTCTTTTATAGGTGGTACATTTGTAAAAACAATGGGTGTATTTGGAAATTTAACTTGCAGATTATCAATAAGTTGTAAAATACTTTGATAAAATCGCTTAGGTGTATTTAGCTTAAAAGCATCATTTCCACCTGTGCCAATTACGATAAGGTCAGCCCTTTTTTCCTCAATTTTAGGAAGTATTTTTTGTGTTAATCGCTCAACCGTATAACCGTTTCGAGCATAAACGCGCCACTCGATATTTACGCCCAAACGTTCGGCTAATTCTTTTGCCAGCGTACCCGTGTAGCCTTCCTCGTGCGTCGCAACGCCTACACCTGCAATCGTACTTTCGCCTATCGCAATCATGCTAATAGTTTTTTCAGAAACGCACGTGCTAATGCCTTGTGTACCTTCCGCTTCTGGCAAACTCGGAACACTTTTCCTAATTTTTTTGCCTTGATAGGCCATTATTGGCAATAATGGAATGGAAGCTATCGCACCAAATAAGTATTTCAAATTCATAATCAAATCTTTTTTTATTCTACAAAGGTAGTGATTTTTCAACATCGTTTCTATTCAAAACTAAATCTATACTTTATTTTTTCTTTTCTAAAAGAAGTTGTTTCTTTGTGTAAATATTCACTTATAAATTTAAAAAATGAAAAAATATAATTTTTTATTGCTGCTTTTTTTTGTATCGCAATTTGCTTTTGCGCAAAAGAAAAATTTGACTATCGAGGACACTGGAAATCCAGCTTTTCGAGTAAGACCTTTGTCACAATTGTCCTTTAATTTCAAAGGAGATGCCTATACTTTTATCGAAAAAGACAACCTGATTTCGGTAAATATCATAGGAGAAACACGAGAAAATAAACTTTCTTTGGCAAAATTAAATGAAGTTTTAAAAGCTCAAAATGAAGCAGAACTCAAAGGTTTTCCAAGCATAGAATGGCAATCTGAAAATGATTTTTTGTTCGTAAATGGCTCAAAACAAATGAGTTATGATTTTTCTACGTCAAAAATTACAACACTAAACACATGGAACGAAAATGCTGAAAATATAGATATGGCTACGAATAAAAATGTAGCTTACACTGTAAAAGGCAATCTTTTTGTTCAAAAATCTGGCAATAACAAAATCGTTTGGCAATCAAAAGAAGATGGCTACAATACGGTCGTTGGCGAGAGCGTTCACAGACAAGAATTTGGCATTTCAAAAGGTACTTTTTGGTCGCCAAATGGCAATCGTTTGGCGTTTTATCGCATGGATCAAACTATGGTTTCGGATTATCCTTTGGCTGATTATCGTTTGAGAACAGCGAAAGGGCGTACGATAAAATACCCTATGGCTGGCGAAAAAAGTCACCATGTAACAGTTGGTATTTGGGACGCTAAAAAAAATAAGGTAAAATACGTCGAAACAGGCGAACCTGCTGAACAATATTTGACCAATTTAACATGGAGTGCAGATGAAAAATTATTGTACATCCAAGTTTTGAATCGAGACCAAAATCACATAAAACTAAATTGTTACGATGCGAAATCAGGCAAATTTGTAAAAACGCTTTTGGAAGAAAAACACGATAAATTCGTAGAACCGCTTCACGAATTGTTGTTTTTACCAAAAAATCCTTCACAATTTATTTATCAAACGCAAAAAGACGGTTTTAATCACTTGTATTTATATGATACAGATGGCAAAGAAATCAAGCAAATTACCAAAGGGAATTGGGTCGTTTTAGATGTTTTAGGCTTTGATGCTGAAGGAAAAAATGTTTATATTACGAGTACAGAAATTTCTCCATTAGAAGTAAACGCCTATAAAGTCAGTTTGGAGAACGGGCAACGTACTCGTTTGACACCTTCAAATGGCGTACATAACGTGAGTATTAGCAAAGACGATAAGTATATTTTAGATAATTTTTCTAATTTAAAAACACCTCTAAAAACGACTTTGAACGATATTAATGGTTTGGAAATCAAGACTTTACACAAAGTTGATGACCTTTTGGCAACCTATGAAACAGGTGAAACTTCGTTTATGACACTCAAAACAGAGGATGGAAAAACCGACCTTTATGCTCGCATGATAAAACCTGCGAATTTTGACCCGACAAAAAAATATCCTGTTTTGCACTATGTTTACAATGGGCCTCATGTGCAATTGGTTCAAAATCGTTGGTTGGGCGGTGCTGATATGTTTTTGGAATTTATGGCAAGTCAAGGTTACGTTGTTTTCACTATAGACGGTCGTGGCTCGTACAATCGTGGTCGTGATTTTGAAAATGCCATACACAGAAATTTAGGAACGCTCGAAATTGATGACCAAATGGTTGGTGTAGATTATTTAAAAAATCAACCTTTTGTAGATGCTTCTCGCATGGTTTGCTTCGGTTGGAGTTATGGCGGTTTTATGACGACCAGTATGCTTTTGAAAAAACCAGATGTATTCAAAGTTGGTATCGCTGGCGGGCCTGTGATTGACTGGAAATTTTACGAAATCATGTACACGGAGCGTTATATGGACACGCCTGAGCAAAATCCTGACGGTTACAAGGCTGCGGCTTTGATCAATGCTATCTCAAATTTGAAAGGAAAATTATTGGTTATACAGGGTTTGGAAGACGATACGGTTGTTCCTCAACACGCCTATTCGCTTGTAAATGAGGCAATTACAAAAGGAATTGTATTTGATTTTTATCCTTACCCGAATCATCCGCACAATGTAAGAGGAAAAGACAGAGTTCATTTGTATAAGAAAATTTATGATTATATACAGAGAAATAACTAAACCGCATTAAGTATAAGTAGGCGTTAAAAATTATTTATAACTATTTTGTCGTTGAGAAAAAAGTGATAAATAGCTGACTGCAAGGAAGTTATTTAAGTTCATCCACGATTTTGGCGGAACTTCCACGGTAAAACCCGTGGGGTCTTCAATACCTCACGGGTTTATAGAGCGCAATAAATCTATTCCGCCAAAATCATGGATGAACCGTTATTTATTACTTTCTGAGCAATCGACTGAAAAAATAGTTGTGAGTAATTTAGCCTGAGTAATTAAAAGTATTAAATCATTTTTTGAATTACAACCGATATTCAGGATTCTTAAAAATCGACAATCCAAAAATTAACAAAAATATTATGAAAAAAATATTTTATTTCCTTGCAATTTGCATTTTTTTCTGCAATTGTACGACAAATAAGCTCGAAAATGGCGCAACTATTGGCAAAAAGCCAAAGAATATCATTTTGATGATTGGCGACGGAATGGGACTTAGCCAAATCACAGGCGGCTTATATATGAACAACAATAAGCTGTATTTGGAGCAATTTCCGTTTGTAGGTTTGCATAAAAATTATCCTGCAGACAAAGATTTGATTACCGATTCGGCTGCTGGTGCGACTGCTTTTGCCTGTGGTTGCAAGACTTATAACGCTGCAATTGCGGTAAAAGTGGATTCTACGCCTTGTAAAACTATACTCGAAATGGCGGAAGAACATGGTTTGGCAACTGGTTTGGTCGCAACTTCTTCTATCGAACATGCAACGCCAGCTTCTTTTATAGCGCACAGCAAACGCCGTGACGATTACGAACTTATTGCAACTTATTTTACAAAAACCGATATTGACCTTTTTATTGGTGGTGGAAAAAAATATTTTGACCAAAGAAAAAGTGATACTCGCAATCTTTATGAAGAGTTAGAAAAGAAGAATTATCAAGTTTCGGGTGTTTTCAAAGAAGAATTGAAAGATATAAGTTATTCGGGTCAAAATTTAGCTTATTTTACTGCCATCGACCATCCTATTCCTGTGGCGCAAGGACGTGACTATTTGCCTTTTGCAAGCCAATTTTCTGTTGATTTTTTAAAGAAAAAATCCAACAACAAAGGTTTTTTCTTAATGATAGAAGGCTCGCAAATAGATTGGGGCGGTCATGCTGGCAAAACAGATTATATAGTCAGCGAAATGATTGATTTTGACAATTCCATTGGAAAAGTATTAGATTTTGCTAAAAAAGATGGCAATACGCTTGTAATCGTAACAGCTGACCACGAAACAGGCGGTTTTGCTGTCTTAAAAGGCTCTAAATTAGGCAACATCATAGGCGGTTTTGGCGATAAAATGGATGAAAAAACACAAAATCTATACCACACAGCCTCTATGATTCCTGTTTTTGCGTATGGGCCTGGTGCTGAAAATTTCTCAGGTATTTATGAAAATACGTCTATTTTTGATAAAATGAAAAGGTTATTTGGATTTTAAAAAATACCAAATTTAAAATAAAACACCTCACGAATTTTGAAAATCCGTGAGGTGTTTTGATTTGAATTGTATTTCTATTGCACCACTAATTTTTGCTTTTTCACAAAACCGTTCAACTGATTTTCAACAATATAGACTGCACTTTCTAAGTTTTGCAGCTCTAATTTTATTTCGTGGTAAGTTCTAAAAATCTCGTCTTTTTGAGTGCTTACTACCCTACCATTTATGTCAAAAACAGTTGTTATCATAGTGCCTTTTTCATTGGTTTCTACTGGGATAATTGTCCAACTTTTTGCAGGATTTGGTACTATATTTTTTACAAAAAATACGCTCTTAGGTATTTCTTTTTCTACAAAATCCAATACGATATTTTGTTCTTCATTATTTGCAAAAATAGTTGAATTATTTGTATTTATTAGATTTTCTAAATTATCAATTTTTGTTTTTGCCGTAAAAATAATTTTTACAATCGCTTCATTTTCAGACCATTGTATAGGTTTTGAAAATAAATTAACCAATTTTAAATTACCATTTTCAGCGTCTTTAATGTTTGTTTCATTTTCTAAAAAAGTATTGGCATTGGTAGAAATAAGCCTTTGAAAAGTCATTTTTTCAGCATCAAAACCAAGTGACAAAGCCAATGCTTCTACGTTTAATTTTTCTTTATTTTTCAAAATAATTTCAAAATTTTCACCCACTTCTACCCTATTATTTTCTATAAAAAATGTAGTAAATTTGTCTGTTCTCGTGGTCGCATTTCCAGTAAAAGATGGCGTTGCGGAAAAGTTTAAATCGCCTGTTTTTATCGCTACAAAATCTTTATTTAGCTGGTTATCCAACAAATAATCGTAGCTCAAAGAGTCAGGAAAAGGCGGAACAGTATTATTAGCAACAACTGGAAAAGTATGCGCCGAAGGTACAAAACGCCACGAAGTATTTTTATTAAAAATACTAATCGTTCCCAACAAAAGGTAGCGCAATTCAGTCAAATCGGCTGCTGTAATTACTCCATTTTTATTGATGTCGGCAGCGATTTTTTTGTAAGGCGAATTGAATAATTGAGTACCCAAAATATGGCGTTGCATCAAGACCAAATCAATCGCCGTCAAGCCGTTTTTATGATTGTCATTTCTGAAAGGTTTGAGGATTGCTTTTGCGCCCATCGGCAAAATAAACGAAGTTTGTCCCAAGGCATTTGTAGTCGTCGAATCCTTATAAGTTCCTGACAATGTGTATTTTATGCTGCTTACAATACTTCCATTTTCACGTTTAAAATTACTTGTAATTTCAGCCGTTGCGCTACCATTACTTACACCTATCGAGCCATTTTGCAAAGTAATCGGCACTAAATTTATGCCATTACTAAGTATTTGTTTGGCATTAATTGGCATCGGAATCGCCTCAAAATTCAAGGCAGAAAACTCGCCCATCGTACCAGTAATTTTTGCTTTTATGTAGAAAATAGCCGTTCCGTTCGGTAAAGTTAAATCCGCATTGCTTTTCCAAGTAAAAGTAATACGATTAGGCTGCACGTTAAAAGCTACTGAATCCAAATTAGGAATGCCAAAATTTTCGACCTTTTCAAAAGTAGCAATATTCAACTGATTTAAGCGCAAAGAAAAAGATAATTCGTTGATTTTATTGAAATTTTGAACTCGCACTGGAATAGAAACTATATCATTTGCTTTCGCAATCGTTTGCGAAGCAGAAAGTGTCAATTTAGGACCATTTGCAATTTTTGCAATCGCTTTTCCAACACATTTGCTTACATTATCGGTCACGGTTACTTCGTAAGTACCTGCGGCAAGGTCAAAAATATTTTGGGTCGTTTTGCCATTACTCCACTGATAAGAGTACGTTCCCAAGCCGCCCGAAACGCTCAACATCACAATTCCGTTGCTTGCGCCCCAATAACTTTCGTCAATTACAGAAGATGCTGTAACCGTAAAACCAAGGTTATTTGCTGATTTTTGGACATTTAAGGTAGTATTACAAGTCGAAGCATTACCAGAATCATCTTTTACGGTCAAAATCAAAGCATTGTCGCCAATATTTGTACAATCGAATTTTGGTTTTGATAAACTAAAATTCAAATTAGCAATAGACGTACAATTGTCGGTCGTTCCGTTGTCAAAAAGTTTAGGATTTACGTTCAAGTTACCTGTACTATCCAATGCTATATTTATTTTATTTTTACAAGAAATTATCGGCTGAGTAATATCTAATATTGTTAAAGTAAAATTACAAGTGGTATTGTTACCTTGATTATCTGAGATTTTATACTTGATATTATTTATTCCTTTGCTAAAATTTTTATTCGATGCGCTTCCTATTTCGTTCATAAAAGAAGTCGCTCCTGTACTTGTAAAAGTCAGATTTACAGCCGTACAATTGTCCGTAGAAACAGGGTCAATATTCGACAAAGATACGGTACAATTGTTCGTTTCTGTATTTGCAGTTACGTTAGCAGGACAAATAATTTTGGGTTTTACAGTATCTCGAACAAATATCGAAAAAGGACAAGTCGCCACATTATTATCCAAATCACTTACTTTATAAATGACTGTATTCAAACCTGCACTAAGATTTATTTTATCAAAAATACCTGTACCAGAAGCCAATGTTGCGCCCGAAATCGTATAGCTCAAAGCCGTACTACAATTGTCTTTAAAAACTGGCGAAGGACTTGTTACTTTTACATAACACGTTGTATCTGAAGTGTTTACAGTTAAATTTATCGGACAAACTATCGTCGGAGTAGTTGCATCTTTTACCGTAATATTAAAAGTACATTGTGCTTCGTTGTTAGAAAAATCACGTGTTTTGTAGGTAATAGAATTGACGCCATAATTCAAAAATCTACCATTTATATTCCCATTTCCGTTCAAATCTGTTGCGCCCGAAGACTGAAAAGTCAGGCTCAAATTTGTAGCCAAAGTACAATTATCACTCATCGTCGGAAGTGTGACATTCTGTAAAAATGCTGTACAAGTTGTATCCGTCGTATTCACTGAAATATTATTTGGACAAACAATTTGAGGAGCAACTGTTTCCGTAATAGTCACTTTAAAATTGCAACTATCTCTGTTATTCGCAGCGTCACGAACATAAAATTTCACGTTTGTAACACCTATTTTGAACTTTACAGAATCAATAATTTGGGCAGCAGTAGGATTTGGTGTAGCACCATTTAAAATATACGTAAAAATCAAATTATTTGCACCACAATTGTCGGTTGCAACAGGTTGTAAATTACTTACTTTGCGCTCACAATTTGTACCCGCACTCAAAGTCACGTCATTTGAGCAAGTAATTGTAGGTCTTTGTTGGTCTAAAACAGTAATATTAAAGCTACACGTGTCTGCATTTCCAGAAGCATCTTTTAAGATATAACGAACAATCGTTGCACCGCTATTAAAGGTAAAACCGTTTGCGCCTTGCAACGGAGAAAGCAAAGTATCAGCCATAAAAGTTGCTCCTTTAAAAGAAACTAAAAGTGTCATCGCATCTGTCGTAGAGCAATTATCCGTAGCTGATTTAGCTTGCAATCCATTGGCAATCAACTTATTACACTTTCCTTGTTCCGCAATTACGAATGTATCTTGACGACAAACTATCTTAGGTCGCACGTTCGGAGCTTCTTGCAAAAATACTTCATACGAGCAAATTTTACTGTTTCCATCAAGGTCAGTTGCCTTATAAGTAACGATAGATTTTCCAGTTTTAAACGCCTGATTTGTAGGAATTACGCCCATCCCTGTTCTATTCGTAGTTCCTTTTATTTCATAATTCAACAAAATATTATTCTGTGGCGTACAATTATCGCTGTATGTCGGAGCTGGCAGTGCGATAACTTTTTCACACAATCCCGAAGCCGTAGCTTGCGAAATATTAGCACTATTACAGTTCAATTTTGGTGCAGTTTTATCATTTACCAATACGTTCATACTGCAAATGTTGGTATTTCCAGAAGCATCAGTAGCTGTAAAAGTAACGATATTTAAGCCTTTATAAAAAATTTGATTTCCAATTTGTTGTAAGGCAAGCGTATTAGAAACGCTCGCACCAGATACTTTATAGGTCGTAGAAATATTATTTTGACCACAATTATCAAAACGAACAGGCGTTAAAAGGGTCGCAGAAATAGTCGTGAAACAAGTGTCTGAGAGCGTATTTACCGTCAAATCAGTTGGGCAAATAATCGTAGGTTTATCTATATCTTTTATCGTTACATTAAACGCACAACCCGTATTTTTATTTCCAAAATTATCCGTTCCAAAATACTTTACCAGAGCTGTCCCTACCTTGAAAACAGTGCTGTTTGCAGAGCCTTGTCCAGCTGCCAAAATAGAGCCAGTAATCATAAAAGTAACATTAGGATTTGCTGTACAATTATCTGAATATGAAGGACTTAGACCAGAAATAACCATTTGCTCACAAGTACCCATAGGCGCATTGAGCGTGATAGAAGGAGGACAAGAAATCAAGGTCGGCACTACTGTTTCTGTGACCGTAACCGTAGCATTACAAGTACCTGTATTTCCAGAAATATCTGTTCCTTTGTACTTGATTATCGTTTGTCCCGTAGCAAAAATCTGACCATTTGGACTGCCTATTCCGCTTGCCAAAGTCGCTCCTGTAAGCTCCCAAGTCATCGTTACATTTCCTCCACAATTATCAATCGCATTGACTGCCAAACCTGTCGAAATTAATTTCGTACAAGCCACTCCGTCCGCAATAACATCGAGTGCCGCAGGACAAAAAAGCGTCGGGGCAACACCATCTATAATTTTTACCACAAAAGGAGTTGGAGCTGGCAAAGGTGTCGCAACATCATTGTCATCTACCGTCACATAAATGGTAATTTGCTGTCCCAAATTACTACTTGTAAAAGCAGGAATAGCCGTCGAGTAAGGCATTGTTAAGGCTTGATCTTTAAAATATTTTAAAGTACAATTTTGCCCAACCTGCGTCACGTACGGCGCAGCATTGAACTCCGCTTGACAGCTTGCATTCGTAACAATATTGATGAGTGGTTGATTGGGATTATTCAGTGAAATGCTGCATTGAGCATTCATGAAAATGTAGGTCATTGTAAAAAATACAACGAGGATTGCGCGAGAGATAATTTGTTTTGGCATCATAAAATAAAGCCCTTCCTCAATTTTCTGAAAAATCTTATCGAAAGATTTGTAGAAAAAATGTAATGTTTAGGAAGATATTTTTTTAGTTGAAAATGTTTTTATAACAGCAATTTTTATCAAAAAAAGAGTTGCATCCCTAAGTATGTTCAAAAACCATACCAAACATATTAAATATTTTTATCAATTGTAAAAACAAGATTTAGT
>JANMGN010000656.1:0-27512 GCA_031374645.1 Chitinophagales bacterium
ATCAAAATATCATTCGTTTGCTGAAAAATAATGGCTCTTTTACCAATTTCATTTCCTGTAAATAAATTTTCGCCAAAACGGATATTTTGGTTGCTGCCCAAAAGTTCTATTTGTGGCTCATAAAAGAAGTTGTTGGCAAAATTTACATCATTTAAAAAAGTGTTTGTTAAAGATTTAATACTTGCATTTTTTTCAAAAATATTGCTGTACAAAAACCAACGATTCGCTTGATTTCCTAAGCGCACACTTTGTTGGATTTGACAATTGCGAATAGTAATGTCTTGCAAATTTTCACTTGATGTGGAGTTCAAATCCTTGAGTACCAAACCGTCAAAAGTGACATTTTGGGTACTGGACGAAAACTCAATTTCATCGAGCTTAGCTGTAAGCCCATTTTGGTTTTTGGGATGATGTCCAACGCCAATAATGGAAACAGATTTGTTCCTAATCGCAATATTACCGTAGGAATTTGGGCTTCCTTGCAGCATGATGATGTCACCATTTTTTGCAGAATCTAATGCGATTTGGAGTGAAGAAAATGGAACACTACCAACATGGAAATTATCCACATAAAGTGTTTTTTGTGCCTGTAAATAGGCGTGTGATAGTAGCAATAATGCCACTATCGAGTAGGTAAACTTTAACGTTCTCATTACAAAATAAGTTGAAAAATTTGTGTTTAAAAAAAGTCCACTACAAAGATTAGAAGTTGAGTTTGTAAAAAGCATCTTACATTCTCAACTTCTACCGTTATCATTTGGTGGTTTTAACATTACAAAAGTAGGTCGCTTAAACGTTAAAAAAGTATTGTATTATTGGGAACTGGCTATATAGATAGGTGAATTGACTATATTTAAAAGTGATTTGATTTGATACTGAATAAGGCAAATTATTTTATAAAGAAAAGCCACTATATTTATAGAATATAGTGGCTTTTCTTTATAATGGCTTTTTTTATAAAATTTCAAATACAAATTAAACTAATTTTATACCAGTATAATTTTGCGGTGTAATCCATTTTAGTTCTTGCTTTATCGCTTCTGAAATTTTCAGACCATCAATAAAAGTATGAATATCGCTTTGAGTAACTAAAACTTTTCCTCTGGTCAAATTTTTCAAAGCTTCATAAGGTTGGTCAAAACCTTCTCTTCGGAGTACCGTCTGTATGCCTTCGGCTACGACCATCCAGTTATTTTCCAAATCTTCATTGAGTTTATTGGCATTTAAAACTAACTTTCCCAATCCTTTCAAAAGTGATTTGAAACCAATAATAGTATGACCAAAAGGAACACCTACGTTTCTCAAAACAGTGCTATCTGTGAGGTCACGTTGCAATCTTGAAACTGGTAATTTTTCGGCAAAATGTTGGAAAATAGCATTAGCCATTCCAAAATTCCCTTCTGCATTTTCAAAATCTATCGGGTTCACTTTGTGCGGCATTGCAGATGACCCAATTTCTCCTTCAACTGTTTTTTGTTTAAAATAATCCATCGAAATATAGCTCCAAATATCACGTGAAAGGTCTATCAAAATCGTATTTATGCGCCCCATACTTTGAAAAAGAGCTGCCAAATCATCATAATGTGCAATTTGAGTAGTAAAACGGTGGCGTTTCAAACCTAAATATTCACTTACAAAATGATTTCCAAAAAACTCCCAATCCACATTAGGATATGCCACATAATGCGCATTGAAATTGCCAGTTGCACCACCAAACTTTGCTTTTATTTGCTGTGCAGCGTATTCCAAATTGAGCCATTCGTTTTCCAAACGCTCTATAAAGACCATAATTTCTTTTCCTAAAATAGTTGGCGAAGCAGGCTGTCCATGCGTACGTGCGAGCATCGGAACATTTGCCCATTCGTCGCTAAGTGCTTTGAGTTCTTCTATGATTTGAGTAAAAATAGGCGAATAAGTTTCCTGAAAAGCGTGTTTTATACTCAGCGGAATGGCAGTATTGTTGATGTCTTGTGAGGTAAGCCCAAAGTGTATAAACTCTTTGAAAGCGTCTATTTCAAGCGCTTCAAATTGCGTTTTCAAAAAATATTCCACGGCTTTGACATCGTGATTGGTCGTTTTTTCTATATTTTTAATTAGTTCAGCGTCTTCTTCACTAAAATTTTCAAAAATAGCATTTAAGGCATCAAAATTTTCTTCTCCAAAATCCGAAAGTGCCGCCAAATCATGGTTGCAGAGTGCGATAAAATATTGGATTTCAACAAAAACACGGTATTTTATCAGCGCATATTCTGAAAAATATTCTTTGAGTTCTTTGGTTTGGCGAGCATAACGTCCATCAATCGGAGAAATAGCGGTCAGCATAAATCAGATAGTTTTAGAATAATTTTTTATTTTTTATCTGTAAAAAAATAAAAAATTAGATTTATCTAACTGATTATCAATTATTTATAAAGCTAAAAAACACTTTGCGGCATTTTTATGAATTCATTATTTTCTCACGGCACAAAGGTAGCGAGAAATATAGAAACGGAGCAATAATTAAGAGGTAAAAATTAATCGCAGACAGAAGTCATCCGATTGCTTACTTTGAGCAGACGTGTGACTTGTTTAATATCAACTGTTGAAAACATAAATTGGCTTGGATTCTCAGTGTAAAGTTGCAAATGTGTTACTTTTCCAAAATAATCCAATACACGGCGAACACGACGAACAAAAGATTCTCCGCCAAGCACCACAGCATAAATTTGCCCATCTTGCACATCACAGACGTTTTCTATCGCTTTGCACATCACTATATCTCCCAGTGAGAGTGTCGGTGACATTCCTTCACTCATGATATGGAAAGCGATTGACGAACCACTCATACCTGGTATAACGAATCCTTCGTTTTCTCCAATACCTGTTTTGCCTGCAAATGCTTCCACGTTGCTGAATAAGTTTGCTGCGAACATAGACATACCAAGTTCGTTTAGTTAAAATTAAAAATAGAAGAGTTAAACAAAAGCACAGACCAATGCTTTGCTCAAAATAAAACAAATTCGTTCCCAAAAGTTACTTGATAGTTGAACTAAAATAATCGTAACTTTTATCCGTGAGTAAGAACGAATTTGTTTTGAAAAAATAATAGAAATATTGCTTACGAGAAAATTATTTTTCCTCTACTGCACTAATACGTTTTATAACTTTAAAAAGCTGTGTGTATTCGTTCACATCTTCTTCAAATGGATCAAATTCTAAATAATTTGCTGAAATCATACGCAAACTGACCACTCTTTTCTTTAAATTATGAATAGGTTGTACGTGCTTTACCCAAAGTTTTCCGTTGCTTTTTACAGCATAAATCTCGTTTTCTTTGATGTCATTCGTACTCTCTATCTTGCGGCAAATTACAATATCTCCATTTTTAATAATAGGATTCATACTATTGCCATCAATCGTGAAAGAAACCCACTCGCCACCGCCAATACCAGGAATACCAAAGTATTGCATATCTTCGCTTACTTCTGCACCAATCGTATCGCCTGCGAAGGCTCGAGCCGATGTGAACATAATGTTAGGACGAATACTATTTGCATCTACTTGAATGTCAGCTGTTGGCAAATCCATACCAAACGGTGTTCCCGTCCCCTTTGTGATATAGGTTTCATTTACGCCATAGTGACGACAAAGCGATTTGATGTGATGATAATCAATTACACGTTTATCATTAGGATTTAAAAAAGCTCTAATGATATGACCATAGCCTCGATTTCCGATAATTTTGGCAGCAAAATCACCAATACCACGACCATCACGGTCATTCATAACGATATCGCCTCTATCTACAAGCATTTCAAATACTTTGATAAAACGCTCATTCATCTTTAATCTTTCGTCGGTAATCATGTTTGTTGAAAAATTTAAAAGTTATTGATTAGGTAAAAAAATTAATTTTTACCTTGATTGTTAATTTGGCTGCAAGATAAAACATTTGTTTGAAATAAACAAATATTTTAAAATTATTTTTTAAAATAAATTATTTTTTTAACTATAATTGTTGCTTTTAATAAAAAAAACTAACAATTAGTGTGTATTTTAAATCTCTATCTGTTTGTATTTTTTAATACTTAAAATAAGTCATCAAAAAATCTTACAAAAAACAAGCAAGCTTTTTATTTTGACGGCAAAATACTATCTTTGCAAAAAAATACAAAACGCATGGAAGCGGAAAGAGTTATTTTAGTACAACCACAATTTGACCTCGTCGTAGAGCGACTTTGTCACGAACTTATCGAAACTTTCGATGATTTTAGCGAAGCCTGTATCGTTAGCATACAGCCTCGTGGAACTTTGCTCGCCAACCGTATTGTCGAACGATTGACAGCACTCGACGTACCTCGATTCCCTTACGGAAAAATGGATATTACCTTTTATCGTGATGATTTTCGACGTGGAAAAACACTAGCTGCCAGCTACAACGAAATGAATTTTTTGGTAGAAAACAAACACGTTATTTTGATAGATGATGTGTTGTATTCGGGACGTTCAGTACAAGCCGCACTTACTGCTATCAATCATTATGGTCGTCCAGCATCTGTCAATTTGGTTGCTTTGATAGACCGTCGTTTCAATAGAGATTTACCGATTCAAGCCAATTTTGTAGGGATTGCTATCGATTCTCTGGATGAAGAATACGTAAAAGTCCTTTGGAACGAAAATACGCATGAAGATGATAAGGTACTTTTATATCCTAAAAAAGTATAAGTGGGCGTATAGAAATAATCGGGAATTTTTTTGGCGTTGTAAAATAACATAAATAACTGACTACAAGGAAGTTACGTTGTTATCTTACAAAGACTTCCCTTTAAAAAAATTATGATTATTTTAGCCCAACTACTTAAAAAAGCATTTATGAAAAAAAATACCATTACTGACGTTTACTTCGATTTAGATCATACGCTTTGGGACTTTGAAAAAAACTCTGCCCTTACTTTTGAAACTATTTTAAAAAAACACCATATCGAGGTAGATATTCAAGCTTTTATAAAACACTATGTACCTATCAATATGCACTATTGGGAACTGTATCGTGAAGATAAAGTTACACAATATGAGCTTCGGATTGGGCGATTAAAAGATACTTTTGCACTTGTAAATTACCAGATAAACGATGAAGCTATACTTACTATCTCAGATGAGTATGTTCATTATTTACCAACGTTCAACCATTTATTTGAAGGCGCAATAGAAATTTTAACTTATTTGAAAGCAAAATATCGTTTACATATTATTACGAATGGATTTAAAGTAATTCAAGAAGGGAAACTCAAGAATTCTAAGCTCGATACATATTTTAACACCGTTACCGATTCTGAAATGGCTGGTGTAAAAAAGCCAAATCCTAAAATTTTTCAATATGCGCTCTCTCGTTCTAATGTAAAAAAAGAAAATGCCATAATGATAGGCGACTGCATAGACGCAGACGTAAATGGTGCACTAAAATTCGGGATAGATGCTATTTGGTTCAACGAACACTCAAAACCTACACCCGAAAACATCAAACAAGTAAAACGATTATTGGATTTAAAAGCATTTTTGTAGATTTTTTTCAATAAAAAAAGAATGTACTTGTCAATTCGGAAAAATAATTATACCTTTGCACCTCAATTTGAAAATGTAGATAATGAAAAATCCTTTATCAGAATTTTCTATCCCATTATTGGGTTTGAAAAAAGAATCTTATGAGTTTGATTTCCAGTTAGATAAATCATTTTTTACCGCTTTTGAAGACAGTTATATTCAAGACGGAGACATACAAGTTAATCTGCAACTCGAAAGAAAAACAGGACATTTGGAATTAAACTTTGATTTCGAAGGCACTGTAAAAACCGATTGTGATCGCTGTTCTACTTCCATAAATCTTCCGATAGAAGGAAATGAACAGATTATTGCGAAATATTCAGAAGAGACACAAGAGGACGAAGATGAAATAATTTTTATTCATCCCGAAACATCAGAACTCAACTTAGCGCAATATATTTATGAATACATAAATCTTGCAGTACCGATACGAAAAGTATATGATTGCGAAAATGACGAAAATCCGCCCTGCGATTTTGAAACGTTGGATTATTTAGAGCAACAAGAAAACTCAAAAAATGACAACGATGATGATGATGACAGTTCAGATACATGGGACGTACTCAAAAATATAAGCGTAAATTAATTTTAATCTAATATTATTTATTTTATATAACAGACTGTCGAAAGGTAGTCAAAAAATCATAAAAAATGCCTAATCCACGGACAAGACACTCCAAGCGTCGTTCAAGAGCAAGAAGAACGCACTACAAAGCAGAGTTGCCTACATTAGCAACGTGCAAAACTACAGGCGAAGTACACCGTTACCACCACGCATTTATGCACGAAGGAAATCTTATGTATAAAGGCAGAGTAATCGTACAAGGAAAACTTGTAGCTGAAAGCGAAGACTAATTCGTCATTTTCACGAAAAAATATATAAAATGCTCCCATAGTTAATATGTGGAGCTTTTCGTGTTTGTTTTAAACAAATAATTTTGTTTCATTATACATTTTTCATTATTATTTAGACATGGATAAACAACTTCGAGATTTTATAAATAGCACCTTACCTGCCGTTATTATTGTAGCCTCCTTCTGGTTTATACATGGAATAAAATATTTACTTGGAGCAGATTGGATTACGCTTGGAATATATCCTCGAGCAATCGACGGATTTTGGGGCATTTTCACAGCACCTTTCATTCATGCTGACTTCACGCATTTGACCTCCAATTCTATGCCTTTTTTGCTAACAGGCGCATTTATGATGCTTTTTTTTCCGACTGTTGCAAAGCGTGCTTTCATAATGTTGTACTTTTTCACAGGACTAATGGTATGGTTTTTTGCAAGAGAAAGCTATCATATCGGTGCAAGTGGTGTTGTGTATGCGATGGTTTCTTTTTTATTTTGGAGTGGCGTTTTCCGTAGAAGTAACAAATCTATCTTTTTGGCACTCACTATTTTGATTTTGTACGGTAGTATGTTTGAAGGCATTTTACCCAAACAAGAACACGTCTCTTGGGAAAGTCATTTGTTTGGTGGTTTAGTTGGTATTTTGGTAGCCTATTATTTCAAAAACCAATTAGAAACAGACGAACAACAAAAAAGCAAATGGGAACACGTACCTTACGAGAAACGACCTCACTTTTTCAATCGTGACGTTTTTGTCTATACAAAAGCACAACGTATCGCTATGGAAGAAGAACGCCTACGTGCCGAAGAGGCAGCCTACCAACAATATCTTTATCAGCAACAGCTCAATCAGTGGAACAGTGACCACACCTAAAATATTCGTCTAAACACTTCGTATATTCCGAATCTCGGCTTATACAAAAAACGATAAAATTTTAACTCAATTTACTTCATAATATGTATATATTTTGTATTTTTGCAGGTATTGAATGTGTCAGTCATTTAAGAGGAAGAAAATAACTGATAATCAGGTAAGTTACACGAACACAACACTATGTCATTTTTAGAACAAGCACAATCTTATTGGTCGAAAGCATTAGCGATTTACAGCAGTGCTACGAATACTATAAATACTTATTGGCAACCCATTAAAGCAAAATTGCACGAGTGGTTAGAGCCTGTATATGCCCTTTTTAGACCTATCACATCAAAAATAGCTGATTTTTTTGAGCCTATCAGGCGACGTTGGGCAGCATTTTCAGCTGCATTTCCAAGAGCTGCACATTACATAGGTTTTGCTGGAAATATCTTTAAAAAAGTAACTATTTTTATAATCGGACTTACTTTTGTGACTTGGTTGGGTGTATTTGGTCGCTCGCCATCACGCTACGATTTGCGCCATATTCATACCCAAACAGCTACAGAAATCTACTCACAAGACAGTATTGTTATTGGTCGTTATTACAAATTTTTTAACCGTAAAGAAATTGCTTACGAAGATATTTCTCCGAATGTAATCAAAGCACTCGTTTCAGAAGAAGATTCTCGTTTTTATGACCATAGCGGAATTGACTATCGTGCTTGGGCTCGTGTTTTGGTAAAAACAGTTATTTTACAGGGTGGACAAGGTGGAGGTTCTACAATTACACAACAATTGGCGAAAAACCTTTTTCCACGAAAGCATTTTTGGTTCGAATCTCGCATTTGGGGCTTGCGTTTTATTACAGGAAAAATCTCTACGCTTATCAATAAAATTCAAGAAATTATAATTGCACGTCGTTTAGAGTTTATTTATGAGAAAAAAGAAATCCTCGCTTTGTACCTCAATACTGTCCCGTTTAGTCGATACGTGTACGGAATAGATATGGCAGCAAAGCGTTTTTACAACAGCAATGCAAAAGATTTGACACCAGACAAAGCTGCACTTTTGGTCGGAATGCTGAAAGGAACTTCTGAATATGACCCGATTAGTAACCCAGAATTAGCAAAAGAACGTCGCAATGCGGTACTAAGAAGTATGGTCGAAATGGATTATATCAAGCAATCTGATTACGATAAATATTCAAAAAATCAGCTCAATCTGAACTACGTAGAAGAAAGTTTCAGCGAAGGTTTAGCAACTTATTTCCGTGAAACTTTGCGTCAAGAATTAGTAAAAAAGTTTAAAGAAAAAAATATCGTAAAAAGTAATGGCGATGCTTACGATATTTATGCAGATGGATTAAAAGTTTTTACAACCATAGATTCTCGTATGCAAGCGCACGCAGAGGCAGCCGTACAAGAGCAAATGAAAAAAGTTCAGAAAAACTTTTTCTCTGATTGGCGTTATTCAGACAATGATAAAAAACCTTGGAACAACGATACGCTTTGGCGTTATGGCGAAATGCCTAAAACAAAACGCTATCAGTCGCTGAAAGCAAAAGGACTTTCGGAAGAGCAAATTTTGGCAAATTTTAATACCAAAATAAAAATGAAAGTTTTTGATTGGGAAAGTCCTAATCACGAAAAAGAAGTAGAAATGAGTCCGACGGACTCTTTGAAATATTATTTGCAATTAGTAAACGCTGGTTTTTTGGCAATGGACCCCAAATCAGGCGCAATAAAGGCTTGGGTTGGCGGTGTTGATCATCATTTTTTCAAAATTGACCATATCAATACCAGACGACAAGTAGGCTCTACATTCAAGCCAATTGTGTATGCCAGTGCTATTCAACGTGGAATTTCTCCTTGTACTTTTTGGGGAAATTACCAAAAAGTATATCGTTTTAGAGGCGAAGATTGGGAACCTGGCAATTCAGATGACGAATACGGAGGTTCTTACTCGATGCTTGGCGCATTGCGTAAGTCACTCAATGTGATTTCTATAAAATTAATTTTGCAAAAAACAACTGAAATAAAACCAGACGTAATCGACCCTGAAAGTGGAAATCTCAAAATAGAAGTAGATAAAACAGGTATCAACGAAACCATTGAGTTGGCGAAAAAAATGGGTATTACGAGTAAAATGAAAGACGTCCCTTCTCTTGCGCTCGGTACAGTAGATGTGAGCCTCTTTGATATGATGTCGGTTTATGGAACGTTTGCAAATCGTGGTATGCGCCCAGTTCCTCAGTATCTTTTGAGAGTAGAAGACAACGAAGGCAAAGTTATTTATGACCAAACCGAAGAAAATAAAAAGGCAAATAAAATATCAGAACGTGCTTTGACAGAAGACGAAGCTGATGTAATGACGAATATGCTCGAAGCCGTTATCGACGACGGTACAGGCTCAAATATCCGTAGTTCATTTGATATTCGCAATGATATTGCTGGAAAAACAGGTACAACACAAGACCATGCCGATGCTTGGTTTATGTGCTACACTCCAAATCTTGTTTGCGGAGCTTGGTCAGGAGCAGAAATTCCAAAAGTTCACTTCCGCACGATTGATTACGGACAAGGCTCAAAAGCGGCATTGCCAATGTGTGGCTCATTTTTGGCAAAAGTATATGCTGATCCTAAGTTCAAAAAATTGGCACAAGCAAAATTCCCAGAGCCAAAACCAGAAGTCCAAGCCATGATAGATTGCGATACTTATGTTCGTGATAGCTCTTTTGTGGATAGCTTGGGTACAAGACGAGCTGTTCCTGGAAGTGGTGTACGCAAAAAACGTGCGCAAGAAGAACAAGAATTACTCGAAGAACAAAAAGCAGAACAAAAACTAAAAGAAGACAAAGAAATAGAAAAAGGAATGAAAGAAGGTACTGATATTTGGCAATTGCCTAAACGTGATTTGTTTTTAGAAAAATCCTTATATGATATTTGTTTTTGTGAAAAAATAAAATTGAAAAACGAGCAGTTTACGTAAGCATCTTTTTAATTTAGTAACGTGTGACTAATAAGTTGTGGATTTATGGTTAGTATATTAGAAGATAGACGAGCTAAATTTGAAGTTCAATGCAGCGCATTGGGCTGAAAATTTAGTGAAGTATAGCTTTTTAATAGGCAAGCAGAAAACATAAGTTATTATTTACACGTTACTTACCTCTAATATCAAAATCAAATCCGAATTTTTTTCTTAAAAAAAAATTCGGATTTTTAATTTATACAACAAGCATGGAAAGTGAAAAATTTATACCCTACCAACATAGCGCATTTTCTGAAAAAGAAATGATTGAAAAAAGCGAAGCCTTTTTCAATGCGATGAATATGCGACGCTCTCTACGTGATTTCTCAGACCAACCTGTCGCACGAGAAATCATTGAAAATATCATCAAAACTGCATCGACTGCACCTTCTGGTGCGCACAAACAACCTTGGACTTTTTGTGTCGTTAGTGACCCTGAAATAAAAAAAGCGATTAGAATAGCCGCAGAAGAAGAAGAATTTACGAATTATCATGGAAGGATGAGCGACGAATGGCTCAAAGATTTGACTACATTTGGTACAAATTGGCAAAAACCTTTTTTAGAAACCGCCCCTTACTTGATAGTAGCTTTTAAAAAAGCCTACGAACTCCTGCCCGATGGCAGTCAGCGCAAAAATTATTACGTTGTTGAGTCCATAGGCTTGGCCATAGGTGTACTCTTGTGTGCTATACAGCACGCAGGATTGGTGGCTTTGACGCATACACCAAGTCCTATGAATTTTTTACAAAAAATATTGAAACGTCCTGAAAACGAGCGTCCTTTTTTGCTCATACCAGTGGGTTTTCCAGCAGAAAATGCTGAAATTCCTGATATTAGTCGCAAAAATTTGGAAGAAATCAGTGCTTGGTACTAATCTTAAAATAGGTATTTAGGAAAAGGTCGGGATGGTTTTAGCGCAAAATAATTCTTGCACTCGAAGGTAAATTTGAGATTATTAAAATACTAGTGGAGGTAAAATTTAAATTTTTTGGACTTTGTTATTTTACTGATTTACGGACTGTAACATCAGCACTAAGAGTAAAAATGTTGCACTTATCACGAGCCAAAAACGCATATCTTGATAAAAAGCGATTTTCTTTTGTTGTTTTTCCACAGACGTTTGGTAAATGTTTGGTTAATATAAAAACTCATTTGCGTAATGGCACAAAATAGCAGGCTTTTTTTGTGAATAGCAAATTTTTAGTCTAAAAAAATTGTTAAAATATCACATTTTTTTCATTCATATACGTAACATTTTAAGATAAAAAATAATATAACCAGTTGATTTGAAATATGTTATGCAATATTTTTTTAATTTAAAAAATAATATATGTGACACTAAAATATACTTTTTTTGAAAATAAAAGCGTTTATACTTAGTGATTTCACATAAAAAAATTGGGCATTAAAAATAAATTGTTACAGTATTTTTCTAATTTATGCTAAAAAAAATAACATACATTTTCTTGTTTTTGTGCTTTGCTCCTTTGTGCTTTGCTCAAAAACAGTTTTTTTTAGTCGTAAAAATAAATGAGCGGGATAGTATAAAAAAATTAGCAGCATTGCCCTTCGAGCCTTTTTATCCTGATTCTTTAAGTTTAAAAAATGCTGTTTTAGATTGGCAAAAAAAACAAATCGGGCAAGGTTTTTTGACTTGCAATATTGATAATACAACTGAAAAAGACAGCACGTTTGAGTGTTCTGTATTTATAGGAAATCGTTACGAATGGGCAAAATTAGATAGAGGGAATATTTCACTCACAGAGCTGGATAAAATTGGTTTTCGAGAGCGCATTTTTTCACGTAAAATATTCAATTACAAAGAGTTGGCTTTTTGGATTGACAAAATTCTGATTGCGCAAGAAAACAAAGGCTACCCTTTTGCAAATTTGAGCTTAGATAATATTTTGATAGTAAAAGATGGCGCAATTTCCGCCAATTTCAACCTTAAAAAAGGCGATTTTATTCGTTTCGGCGATTTAAAATTAGAGGACGACAGCACCAAAATATCTACTCGCTATTTGGAGCATTATTTGGATATTTTACCCAATAGTATTTTTGACAAAAGTAAAATAAAAAATATTAAAAATCGCTTACGAGAGCTGCCTTTTTTGTCACTTGATAGCGAGCCTTATTTGACTTTCAAAGACCAAAAAGCTATTGTTCATTTGACTTTGAAACGAAAACAAGCAAGCCGTTTTGACGCTTTGTTGGGTGTTTTGCCAGAAAACACGAGCGCAACAGGCAACAAAACTCGTTTTATTTTGACTGGCACGATAAATCTTGATTTACAAAACACGCTGAACAAAGGCGAACGGTTACTACTTGATTTTCAACGATTTAAAGCAAATCAGCAAGAGCTAAAAGTACAAGTTAATTATCCGTTTATTGCGAATTTACCTGTCGGAGCTGACCTAAATTTTGGGATTTTCAGGCGTGATAGTAGCTTTACAAGTATCGAATATGCCTTCGGAGGTCGCTATATTTTAAAGGGAAATGATTATTTGAAATTGTACTGGCAAGTTACTCAAAATAATGTAGGCAAGATTGATAGTTCGGCAGGTTTTGTGATTGCTCAGAGCAGGCGGTTGCCCGAGGTACTTGATGTAGATGCCTCAGCGTATGGCTTAGAGTTGGCAAAACAACGCTTAGATTATCGTTTTAATCCTCGAAAAGGTTGGTCTTTTTTATTAAAAACAGATATTGGAACGAGAAAAATAAGAAAAAATACCAATCTGATTGATTTAAAAAATAAAATTGATTTTGATTTTTCAAGCCTATACGATACCATAAAATTAAGCTCTTTGCGCTTGAAAACTTCATTGCAAGTAGAGTTTTTTCTTCCTATTATGCAGCGTAGCACTTTTCGTTTGGCTGTTCGTGGCGATGGTATTTTTGCAGAAACGCCTGTTTTTCAAAATGAACAATTTCGTCTCGGAGGAAATCGTTTACTGAGAGGTTTTGACGAAAACACTATTTTAGCAACCCGTTTTTTGATGGGAAACATAGAATACCGCTTTTTAATTGGTCAAAATTCTTTTTTTAGCGTTTTTACAGATGCAGCCTATACCGAAAACGTAACCAACAAAACCCGTAATTTTAACAACTTTTTGGGCTTTGGCGCAGGTATGACTTTTGAAACTCGTGCAGGTATTTTTTCATTGAATTACGCATTAGGTAAAAAAAATGAAAATCCAATAGACCTCAAAAGTGGAAAAATACACTTCGGATATTTTAGTTTATTTTGAGTTTTACATCCTAAAAGTATAATAATACGCACCTTCATAACCTTCATAAACACCTTCTACGACCACTTTTCCACTTAATTTGGATAAAATATCTGTCGCTTCTTGCACATTATTGACATCGATGCCATTTATTTTTGTAATAACAAAACCAGGTTCCATATTCGTAGAACCAACAATGCTACCTTTTTTTACACTATTTACAATTGCGCCTTTGGGTATTTTGCGTTTCTGATTCGGACTAAGCTCTCGAAGTTCTATGCCCAATGTTTTTAAAACACGCTCTGTTTTTGTCGTCACGATGTTCGTCGCATTACTATCATTTCGGAGAATAACGTTTACTTTTTCTTTATTTCCATCTCTCAAAAACACTATTTCTACACTATTTCCTGGACGAAATCTTCCAATTAATTCCTGAAATTCAGGCATACTTTTGATGTTTGTACCGTTTAAGGAAACAATAACGTCACCAGCACGAAGACCAGCTTCCGCACCAGCACCATCTACACTAATATTGCGAATATAGACACCATCAAGTGAAGGAAGACCGAGTTTTTTTGCCGTTTCATCGCTCATATCCTCAATATTTATGCCCAAAAAACCTCTTTGTGTCACGCCAAATTCTCGAATATCTCTGATAATTTTTTGTACCAAATTAGAAGGAATTGCAAAAGAATAGCCTTCATATTGCCCACTATGCGTGATAATTGCAGTATTTATACCTACTAATTCTCCTTTTGTGTTCACTAAGGCGCCGCCACTATTCCCAGGATTCACGACCGCATCTGTCTGTATAAAAGATTCTATGGAAGAAGCATCTTCTAAGATATTTATATTGCGAGCCTTGGCACTTACGATGCCAGCCGTAACCGTAGAATTAAGTTCAAAAGGATTTCCGACAGCCAAAACCCATTCGCCTACAAGCAATGAATCTGAATTACCAAACACAATCGCTGGCAAATTTTGAGTTTGTATTTTCAACAAAGCCAAATCCGTAGAAGCATCAACACCAATTACTTTCGCAATGAATTTTCGACGGTCATTCAGCGCAACTTCTATCTCATCGCTGCCTTCTAAAACGTGATTATTCGTCACAATATAGCCGTCGGGAGAAATAATCACGCCCGAACCCGTCGAAGTGCTAACATCTCCTTGTACATTGCGACTACCACTTTCAGAAGCCTTAATATTGACAACCGCTGCCGCAGCAATCGCTGCCGCTTTTGTAAAATTAGTTGGCGAAGAAGATTGAAAATATTTTTGCGCACGATCAGAAAAAACAGCTTCATAAAAACTACTGTACTTAGCATATTTATCATCTTGTCCACTCCAATAATTGCGCTGCTCTATGAAACGATAGGCAGCCACAGAAAAAATTGCGCTCAATCCAGCCACTGCCGCTACTAAACTTAATAATTTTTTATTTTGATGAAATAAATCTAACATTTAATTTTTTTGTAAAATACATTTTAAAACCGTACAAATTTTTTGTTTTCCATAAAAAAGGTCAGCGATATTATACTTTTGTGGTTTAGAACCATAAGTGCTCGAGCTAAATTACTTGTAACTATTTTGTCGTTGAGAAAAAAGTTACAAGTAATTTTTAACGCTCACTTACTCAAAATAAACGTCGCCATATAAAAAAACCAAAATGCCCTTAAAATTGATTACATTTTCCTATTTCCTTCGGTACTGTATTTTTATGATGAAGGTAGTAAAACTAACCCAAAACAATTAAAAACATAATCGAATATCGGACGAAGTTACGAGTTTTTTTATTCCAAACATTGAATTTTCAAAGGAAAAATTGGAAGGAATTAAGTCCACACACTCATTTGACACAAAAAATCATTGTTATACAAAAATATACTTTTTTCAAAAAACAAACCGCTATATTTTTGGTATGACGGTTTGGTATATCACGTACCTTATGGTGTACAGATTACAATATTTGGTGTGTCAAAAAAAAGTATAAAATTTGTCTTTTAGTACAAAATACCTATATTTGTAACAAATTAACCGCTAAGCTACCATGTTTCGCTATATGCTGGACGATGTTTCCGCCATCGTTCTTGTATCTATGTAAGTTTTCGCCTTGCTTGGTCTTCCCTTTAAAATACCACTCTACCGCCATACGTTGGTATTTTTACCACGCATCAACAAGGCGGTATTTTTCTGTATTAAAGATACTACTCTTTTTCAAGAGAATACACAAGAATAAAAAATCCCAAGTTATGCCATTGCCTAACTCGGGATTTTTTTTATTTGAAAAAACAAAAATTATTTCAACTTTTGTTTTACTTCTATAATGTCGTAAGATTCGATAGTATCTCCTACTTGAATATCGTTGAAACCATCGATTGTCAAACCACATTCCATCATTACACGGATTTCTTTTACATCATCTTTGTAACGCTTTAGTGAGCCTAACTTGCCATTTGCACCTTCTTTGACAGGGAAAACCACAATACCATCACGGATAACACGGATAAAGTTATTGCGTAAGAGCTTTCCGTCTTGTACATAACAACCTGCAATAGTTCCGATTTTTGAGTTTTTGAAAATGTCACGAACCTCAACAGTTGCTTCGATTTTCTCCTCTTTCGTAGGCTCTAACATACCTTCGATAGCCGAACGGATTTCATCAATCGCTTCGTAAATGATAGAGTAAGTCTTGACTTCTACACCTTCACGCTCCGCTAATTTACGTGCACTAAGCGAAGGACGAACTTGGAAACCAATCACAATCGCATCTGATGCCGATGCCAACAAAATGTCGGATTCGATAATCGCACCTACTGCCTTGTGAATTACATTTACTTTTACACTATCAATAGATTGCTTTATCAATGAATCCGCCAATGCTTCTACCGAACCATCTACGTCCCCTTTGATAATCAAGTTTAATTCCTTGAAATTACCCAAAGCCAAACGTCTTCCGATTTCATCTAAACTGATACGTTTTGATGCACGGTTACTTTGCTCACGAGAGATTTGAGAACGTTTTGATGCCAATTGACGTGCTTCTGTTTCCGTAGGTGTTTCTTTGAATTTTTCGCCTGCTTGTGGCGCTCCACCTAAGCCAAGTACAAGGACTGGTGCAGAAGGACCCGCTTTTTTTACACGCTGACCACGCTCATTGAACATAGCCTTGATTTTTCCAGAAAACTCACTTGCTACAATAGGGTCGCCTTCGTTGAGCGTACCTTCTTGTACCAATATTTTGGTAACATAACCACGACCTTTGTCCAAAGAAGCCTCAATAACTGTACCTGAGGCACGTTTGTTAGGGTTTGCTTTTAGGTCTAATAATTCTGCTTCTAAGAGGATTTTTTCTAATAAAAGTTCAATATTTAAACCTTTTTTTGCAGAAATCTCTTGTGACTGATACTTACCGCCCCAATCTTCTACTAATAGGTTCATTTGAGCCAATTCGTTTTTGATACGTTCTGGATCAGCACCTGCTTTATCTATTTTATTTATAGCAAAAATCATCGGAACGCCAGCCGCTTGTGCGTGCGAGATAGCTTCTTTTGTTTGTGGCATGATGTTATCATCTGCTGAAATAATAATAATTGCAATATCTGTAACTTTCGCACCACGAGCACGCATGGCTGTAAATGCCTCGTGACCTGGTGTATCTAAGAAAGTAATACGTTTTCCATTGTCTAATTTTACTTCATAAGCTCCGATGTGCTGCGTGATACCTCCCGCTTCGCCCGAAACAACATTTGCTTTACGGATATAATCGAGTAAAGATGTTTTACCATGATCCACGTGACCCATTACAGTAACGATTGGCGCACGAGGCAACAAATCTTCAGGATCATCTATTTCTTCCTCGATTTGTTCAATTTGCTCTTCTGCACTAATAAATTCTATTTCAAAACCGTATTCGCTTGCTATAAATTCTAAAACTTCTGCATCTAAACGTTGGTTGATAGACACAATAACGCCTAAGTTAAAGCAAGTTGTGATTACTTCTGTTACAGAAACATCCATCAAACTTGCAATTTCAGAAACCGAAACGAATTCTGTTAATTGCAATTTGCCATTATCTCCTGCTTCACGAATTAAATCTTGCTTTTCACGCATCGTGTCACGTTTGCCACGACGTAGTTTTTGACGCTTATTTTTTCCACCACCGCCCAAACGAGCCATAGTAGCTTTGATTTGGTCGTCAATATCTTTTTTAGAAATTTCTTTTGGTCCTGTATTTTGTCCAGCTGCTGCACCAGCTCTGTTTGCACCACCTTGGTAACCAGGACGATTTCCACCTTGTCCAGCAGGGCGATTAAATCCGCCACCGCCTTGTCCGCCACCTTGTCCAGCAGGACGATTAAATCCGCCGCCACCTTGTCCAGTTCCTTGACCAGCAGGACGATTTTGACCTTGTCCACCACCTTGTCCAGCAGGACGATTGTATCCACCGCCTTGTCCAGCAGGACGGTTATATCCACCACCTTGTCCAGCAGGGCGATTTTGACCTTGTCCACCACCTGTTCCTTGTTGGTTTCCAGGGGCAGTATTATTTCCACCTTGGTTTGCAGCTCCGATTTTCTTTACTGCATCTTCTGTCAGTGGTTGAGAAATTTTCTTACGCTGACGTTTGCGTTTTCTATCCGCTTCACTTCCAGCACCAGCAGCGCCTGGCGTACCTGGACGATTGAATTGACCTGGTACTTTTTTCTTTGCTACTGGACGCTCTTCGAGTGTTATTTTACCCAAAACCTTCAAACCTTTGAGTGTAGGTGCTTCTGCACGATACATTTCAGGTGTTTCGAGATTTTTTTGAACATCAGGAACTACTTCCATCCTTGGTGCAGAAACCATTCTTTCCACTTTGGGTTGCTTTGGTTTTTGCTCTTGTGGAGGACGATTTTGGTTTGTACCGCTATTACTATTGTTGGTATTGTTGTTGTTACGACGATCGTCACGGTGTGGCTGGTTTGTACTGTTATTAGTACCACCACTATTATTCTTGCCACGAGATTGCTCTTCGTTTTTATGAGTAGGTTTGTTTTCAGCAGGCTTAGATTTTTTAGCATCTAAGTCAATTTTGCCTAAAATTTTTGGACCAGTTAAATCAACCTTTGCTCTTTCTAAGAGTTCAGGTTGTTTTGCAGCTGTGACGACTGTTTGTTTCTCTACAACAGGCGAGCTGACAGATTGCACTGGCTTAGGTTTGGGAGTAGGAGCTGCTTCCGTTTTTGGCTCTGCTTTTGCTTCCACTTTTACCTCCGCAATTGGCGTTGGGGCAATAGTCACTGGCGTTGGGGCAGGAGCTTTTACTTCTGGCTTAGGCGCAGGAGCTTCTTCTTTTGTTTTACCTAAGTTTATTTGTAAAACAGGCTTGTCACGTTTGATAATGACGGGCGCAACATCTTCTTTTTTCTGCGCTGGGCGTGTACCGATTACTATGGAATCGGCTTTCGCCTTTTCATTCATAGAGGATTGGAACTGCTTGGTCAGATCTTTGTACATGTCATCTGTAACTTTCGCAATGGGCTTGTTTTCTATACTGTGCCCCTTTTTTGCGAGAAATTCTACGATGGTTGTTGTACCTACGTTAAGTTCTTTGGCTACGTTGAATAATAATTTCGACATTCAGAAATTTTAGTAAATAATTTTATACTCCTAATTATTTTTAGGCGTATTTTTCAAAACGATGTAGCGACATAGCAAATGGTAGATGTAAAGGCGATTATCGTATCTGCATTGATGAAAATAATTCTTAGTATTATCTTCAAATTACAAATGTTCTGTATTTGCTATATCGCATGCTTTTACATCTTTTTGATTATTTTATTCACCGCTTTCATCATCAAACTCGGCTGCAAGAATACTTAGGACTTCATCGATAGTTTCCTCTTCGAGGTCAGTACGGCGGATGAGTTCTTCTTTGCTCAAATCCAATACGCTACGAGCTGTGTCGCAACCTACTGCTTTGAAAGCCTCGATAACCCAAGCCTCTAACTCATCTGAGAATTCTTCTAAATCAACATCATCGATTTCGATATCCATGTTTTCACGGAATACATCGATTTCGTAACCTGTTAATTTGGTAGCCAATTTGATATTGATACCACCTTTTCCTATCGCTAAGGATACTTGGTCTGGTTTTAGCAATACGGCTGCACGTTTTTTCTCTTCGTCTATTTCTACGTTACTTACTTTTGAAGGAGTAAGCGCACGTTGTATAAACAACGCTTCATTTGAAGTAAAGTTTATAACATCTATATTTTCGTTGCGTAATTCACGAACAATACCGTGAATACGAGCTCCTTTCATACCTACACAAGCACCTACTGGATCGATGCGGTCGTCCATAGATTCTACGGCAACTTTTGCACGTTCTCCTGGCTGGCGTACGATTCTTTTGATGGTAATTACGCCATCTTCTATTTCTGGTACTTCTTTTTCGAGCAAACGCTCTAAGAATACAGGCTCAATACGTGACAAAATAACTTGTGGGCTATTGTTACGCATTTCTACTTTTTTTATAACTGCTTTTACCATATCGCCTTTGCGATAGAAGTCACCTTTGATAGTTTCCAAACGAGGCAACATCAATTCATGTCTTGTTTCGTCATCAATAACCAAGAAATCTTTTTTCATGATTTGACTTACTTCTGCAACAATTAGCTCTCCGATACGGTCATGGTATTGCTTGTAGATTTCGTCTTTTTCAAGTTCCATGATACGTGAAACGAGCGTCTGACGAGCTGCTAATATAGAACGACGACCAAAATCTTCTAAGTGTAATTGTTCGTAGCATTGCTGCCCGATTTCGTAATCGTGGTCAATAGCTATTGCTTCGGAAACAGAAACATGTTTGTTTTCGTCTGTAACCTCTCCATCGGGTACGATTTCACGTACACGCCACAATTCTAAATCTCCACTTTGGGTATTTACAATGACATCAAAGTTTTCGTCTGAGTTAAACTTCTTTTTAATTAGTGTACGAAAAACGTCTTCGAGTACACGCACCATCGCTGGACGGTCAATATTTTTTATATCCTTAAACTCTGAAAAGGTATCTACTAAATTAATCATTGACTGACGTAAAAGTTAGAAATTTGATTAAAAAATGAATTTCACCATTGCCTTTTCGATTTTTTCAAAAGGAATGTTGATAGATTCGGTTTTCTTGATATTTTTTTTGCCCTCTTTGTATTTTACTTCATATTCCAACGTAATTACCTCATTATCAATGCTAACGAAATTTCCTTCGTGAACGTTCCCTTCTACAGTAATTTCCAGATTACGACCAATATGTTTTTTATATTGGCGCAAGAATACAAGTGGCCTATCTGCACCTGGCGACGATACTTCGAGTGTATATTGTTCGCCAAGCCATTTATTTTCGTCTAAAAATGCTTCTAAATAGCGGCTTATTTTTTGGCATTTTGCAAAATCTAAGGCAATCTCGCTATCTACAAAGACTTCAAGTGTGTTTTCCGCACCAAGTTTTATTTCAATAGTGAAGCAATCTGCATAATCTGGTTCTGCATATTTTGCTTGGAGCAAATTTTCTATTTTTTCTTCTATACTCATTTTAATATCACAACCTAAATAAAAGAAGGGAACATTTAGTGTTCCCTCTTCAAAATCTGTCTAATCTGCCACAAAGATACGCTTTATTTTTGATTAACGAAATTTTTTTAATAAATAAGCTATTTTTTTTATTATTTATTTTGTGTGTATTGTTTTATCTTTGCAAAAAAATAGATATAAAATATGTTAAGTATAGATCCAAAAGCAATTGCTACCAAAGATTTACATCAGTTTATGGTTACATCGGTGGCGCCTCGTCCGATAGCTTGGGCAAGTACGGTGGACGAAGATGGTAATCCAAACCTTGCACCGTATAGTTTTTTCAATGCGTTTAGTTCTAATCCGCCTATTTTAGTGTTTAGTTCTAATCGTAGGGTGGAAGGAAATACAACAAAAGATACGCTTCATAATATTGAAAAAACCCGAGAGGTAGTCATTAATGTTGTGAGCTATAATGTCGTCCGACAGATGGCTGTAACTGGTGTGGAGTTTCCGAGTGATGTGAACGAATTTGAAAAAGCGGGCGTTACGATGTTGGCTTCTGATGTCGTAAAACCGTTTCGTGTAAAGGAATCACCAGTACAATTTGAGTGCAAAGTGAGTGATATTATTCCACTTGGAGATGGCGGTGGCGCAGGACATCTCATTATATGTAATGTTGTTCGTTTGCATATTGATGAAAATGTTTTAGATGAAAATAATCGTATAGACCCGAAAAAAATAGATTTGATGGGACGTATGGGGCGTACTTTTTACACTCGTGCGTCAGGAGAATCGTTGATTTCTATTGCGCAGGCACAAAATGAAATAGTTATTGGTTTTGATGCTCTGCCAAAAAGTGTTCAAAGAAGTAGTGTCTTGACAGGGAATGAAATAGGACAACTTGCTGGTCTAAAAAAACTGCCTACCGAAGAAGAATTATTGGAGTTTATGGCAAATAATAATGAAATAAAAGCTATTTTAGAAGGAGAAGATCGGCTTGAAAATTTGCACATTTTTGCTCAAAAAGCATTGCAAAGAAATGAGATTGAATTGGCTGCGAAAGCGGTTTTTTTGTAAAGATTTTACTATATTTTAGAATAAAACTTCGTTTTATTTGACAATCTGTGAAAGGAATGTAACACGAATTTTACGAATTTGTAAATTACACGAATTTGTTTGTAAAACACTAAATTTGGCGAAGATTAGTCTGATTAATGGCAATATGAAGCGTTTATTCAACTAATAAACGCTTCAAAATCCCTTCTTTCATAGCATACGAAGAGGTTACGATTTGCTGGATATTGCATTTTTCTATTGTATATTGTATAAGTACCATCGCTACAACTATCATCGCAGCACGTGAAGGTGGGATATTAGGCATTGTCAAACGTTCGTCTAATGTTTTGAATTTTACACTTTCGTAAAAATCTTTGGAATCACTGATGCTTATAAAAGAATGTAACGAATGTGTTTTTTCAAGTACAAAAATATTTTCCATCACATCAAAAGTACCCGACGAGCCAACCAATTGGCGCACCCGATATTTTTTTAAAATCTCAAATAATGGCGTGAGCATTACGTCGAAATAGGCATATATATCAGCAATATCTTCTGCTCTGATAGGTTCTTGTTGATGAAAACGATTGCGCAAAACAGCAACACCTATCGGAAAACTTTGTTCCCAAAGTAATCCATTTTTGTTTGCGATAATAAACTCTACACTTCCGCCACCGACATCTATAATAAGTTCGTTTTCGTCGCCAAAAGGGTATGCCAAACGTACGCCTTCAAAAATCAGACGAGCTTCTTCGTCGCCATCAATTATTTCTATTGAAATGCTTGTCTCATTTTTTACTTTTTCGACAAAATCAACGCCATTTGTAGCGGTGCGCAATGCTGCTGTGCCGATAGCTCGAATTTTATCAACGTTTTGTTCTTTTATTTTTTCGCTAAAAAGACGCATGGCATCTAAGCCGCGTTGAAAAGGCGCATCTCCAATTTTTGCGATGCCTTCACTTGCCAAATTGACATGAACTCGCTCTCGATAAATGTCTTTGAACGACTGATTATCAATTTTTTCTGCAATTAAAACGTTAAAGGTATTTGTTCCTAAATCAATTACGGCTATTTTCATAAGTCTTTAAAAGTATTAAGTATTTGAGTATTGGTATTACTGTCGTTACGTGTCCTGTAACAGACATGCTTTGTACTTGAATATTTGGATACCTTTCTAAATATAATCAGCTTTCTGCTTGTAATGCTTCCCAATATTCTACGGCACGTCTTGTGTGCGGAATACAAATAGAACCACCAACTAAATTTGCTACGGCATAAATTTCAAAAATCTGTGCTGTTGTGATACCTAATTCGTGGCATTTCCCCAAATGATATTTGATACAATCGTCACAACGCAACACCATAGAAGCTACTAAACCAAGCATTTCTTTGGTTTTTACATCTATTTCGCCATCTTTGTAGGTCTGACCGTCCAAACTCCAAAAGCGGTTAATAACTTTGTTGTCTTGTGCTAAAATTTTTTCATTCATTTTAGCTCTATAATCGTTAAATTCTTGTACTACTGACATGGTGCTTTTTTTTGTTTATAAAATAAAAAAGTCGTAGATTTTTGATTTTAAACAAATATCTACGACTTTATATAACTCAAATATCAAGTATAATGTTTGCTAAAATCACTACTTAAAAGTAATGTTGCAACCTATTTTTTAAGATTTTTTCTTACCTCCTGTCCATTTCGTAACATTCGGACAATCCGCTTCCACTTTTGTGTCCATCATCATATAAGTACCGCTTACTTTGCTCAATAACCAGTCACTTGTATATTTATTTTTTTTGGTATCGATAGCTGCTTTTTGTATCTTGTTGTAATCTTGTTTGAGGTTCGCTTTGTGCGGATCTGTACGAGAATTTAAACGAACAATACGGTAATTTGGTTCTCCGAAGGGCGTTTGAAATTCTATTACTTTGGAATACTCACCAATTTTCATAGATTCTGTAGCGAAATAAATATCTGGGTCGAGGTCGCCCGTTTCAAAAAAAGTATTGCCAGACGCAGGATTAACCATGCGTCCGTCGTTGTGATAACTTTGTACACTTTTATCCGAAAAATCTTTTACCGCACGAGAATAATTTAATTTTCCAGTAGAGAGCTGTTGCTTTACAGAATCTAATCTTGTTTTTGCCAACATTCTGTCTTCCTCTGTGATTTCTGGTTTTATCAAAATATGGCGTGTATGTATGGTATTTCCTCGACGTTCCAAAAGTTGTATGAAGTGGAAACCGAACTCACTTTCTACCAATTCTGACATTTCGTTTGGTTGCAGACGATATGCAACAGCCTCAAATGCAGGCACAAAAGTACCTCTTTTTGCCCAACCTAAGTCGCCTCCAACTCGTCCCGAAGAAGGGTCTTGCGAATATTTTTCTGCCAAAGTAGCAAAATTTTCTCCTTTTATAATACGCTGACGAATATCTTCTAATTTATCTTTTGCAATTTTACGTTGCGTTTCATTGACCTTCGGAATCATCACAATTTCGCTTATTTCTACTTCAGAATTGAAATAAGGCAAACTATCTTTTGGTATTTTTTGAAAAAATGCTTTTACCTCAGAAGGTGTAACCGTGATGCCTTCTGTGATTTTTGCACGCATACGTTCCGCTTGTTTTTTAGAACGCAAATCATCTCGAAATTGCTCTTTTACTTGCGCAATAGTTTGTCCATAATAGCTTTCAAATTGAGCAACATCGTTGTTCATTTGTCCTAAAATTTGCTCGATACGAGTGCTCATTTCAGCTTCTACTTCTTCTTCGGTTACTCCAACACTATCTACTTTTGACTGATTTACCAAAAGTGCATTGAGCAAAAGATTATCCAAAATCATACATCTTGCATTAGGCGGAAGTTCTCCATTGGCATTTTTCTGCGATTTCATGTAGCTAAATTGGTCTTCCACTTCCGACAATAATATCGTTTCGCCGCCTACGGTACAGACCACTTTATCCATCAATTGCTTTTGTCCAAAAACGCTCAATGAAACGAGTATGAAAAGCATTACAAGTATTTTATTCATTTATTTTTTATTTATTTTTTTTATTTTAAAAACCAATTTTACAACCAACCGATTATATTCATCATTTTGCATTCATCATTCCAAATTCTATTGCGTATAAATTTTCACAGCGTTTGCTTGCATTTCTTTTTGAAAAAGCGTTTCACGCTGATTTTCTACTAATTTTTGTTTTCTTTGTTGCAAAATAAAAGTAGTTGCTTGGTCACGAACATACTCAAAAGGCGCATAATCTCGTTTGTTTCTTATAGATAAAACCCTTAAAAAGTAATAAAAATTATCGTCTTTTCGGGTAGATTCGCCAGTAGAAGGATCTTCGGCATTGATAGTTCCTTTGGGCAATTCTACTGCGATGCGTTCTGCTTTGTACCAAGTGCTGTCAATCATCATATAAGAAGCTGCGTATTTGCTGGCATAATCTGTCAATTTTGCTCGATTTTCTTTGGTATTATCGTCCCACCATTTTTCTACATCTTTTATGTTTGGTGCAGATTTTGGAATTTTCAACATATAACAACGGATAAGCGGCGTTGCCAATTCATACTGCGCTTTGTTATTTTGATAAAACTCCTTCAAGGCAGCTTCTGTGACAAAAGTATCTAAACTTTGCTTTACCAAACGCTCTTGATAAGCATTCAAAATCAGCGAAGCACGGTATTCTCTTACCAATCTATCTATTTCCAAATCCTTTGGAATATTGCGTTCGGCATCGTCCATCATCAAGTTATCTTTTACCCAACGGGTCACAAATGCACTGATAATAGCGATACTATCTTCTTTGCCCGTTCCTTCGGGCAACATCCCTTCGAGTGACGACATACGAAGTTCCTTGTCGTTCACATTTGCCAAAACTTTGTCCGTTTTAGTTTTTTCTTTGATATAATTACATGATTGCCAAAGCAATAGCACAAAAAATAGACTTGCAAAAATTATTTTCTTCATTGTTTGGTTGCCTGATAAGTGTACAAAACGTTTCGAGGCACGAAGGTACTAATTTTAATGACTTAAAAGAGGTTTTTATATACATTTTAGTTGTATTGGGAAAAAAATTATGATGATTTTGTTTTTTTATGCTATGTTTGTATATGAAATGTAAATAATGGGTTAAGAAAAAATTGTGTTTTTACAAGTCTGTTACAATTAATATTCCACCTTGCTCTTTTGAGCAAACTAAAACCAGTAAATAAATTTACTGGTTTTAGAAAAAAACATATCTTTGCAGTAATTACTGTACTTAAGTAGTTGGGCTAAAATAATCATAATTTTTTAAAGGGAAGTCGTTCTAAAATAACAACGTAACTTCCTTAATTTCTCCTTTCCCTTTGGGGAAGGTCGGGATGGGGCTTTCTTATGTTATTTTACAACGCCAAAAAAATTACCGATTATTTCTATACACCTACTTATGTTTATCATAAAATCTATTTTACAAGGTATTTTGACACTTTTGCTGGTATCTTTATTTATTTTTGTTGCTTATCGTTGTATGCCTGGCGATGACGTAGAAGCCTATAATGGTCTTGCGCCTCGTTTTTCAACATGGCAAGAAGTAGAGCGCTACCAAAATGATTATCAAAATACAGCACATGATTTGAAATTAGACTTACCTATTTTTTATTTTAGCATTTCAAAATATCCTTACAACCAACGTCTTTTTAGTACAACTTTTGCTGACGATAAGGTTTTTTTAGAAACTATTTTGGTAAAAAAATACGATGCGCAAACCGCTTTTTTACTTTTAGATTACGAGCGTACTTATCAAAAATATCTTTACTTTATAAAGGCAAAAAAAGTAGATAGCACTGTCAATTTACAAACTATTTCAGGCGAGTATTTGAATTTTTCTACTGTTTTACAAGCAAAAAAACCATTTTTAAACTCTTTTTTGCTCGAAGAAAAACGACAATTAGATAGCTTTTTTATAAATGAAAAAGCCTTTGAACGTTCGGAAATCCCTACGGCTGACGTAGCTTATTTTTCATGGAAACCTTACTTTTATTTCAATGGTCCAGATTGTCAATTTCATCATTGGCTAAAAAAAATAAGTATTGGCGATTTTGGCAGATCATTTCAAAGTCATCGCCCTGTTTTTGATGAAATAAAAGACGCTATACGTTGGACATTTCTGATAAATATAATCGCTTTTGCCCTAATATTTTTATTTGGAACTGCCCTGGGGCTAAAAGCAGCTGAAAAATACGGTAAACATTTCGATACATTTTTGATGCGTTTGGGATTTATAAGCGACGCAATTCCTGCGTTTTGGTTAGCGACTTTGATGGTAGTTTTTCTGACTACTTCTTACTATCATATCAAAGTTTTTC
>JANMGN010000693.1:0-2603 GCA_031374645.1 Chitinophagales bacterium
CGCTGCCAAAGGGATGAAAAATCACTTTGCTCGTCTTTCTGATTTAAAACCGAATACTACTTATTTTTTTATCATAAAAGATAGCGATGGTACGAGCCGTCGTTTGGCATTTCAGACCATGCCTAATACGCCCGAAACACGTCTTTCTTTCGTAGCAGGTGGAGATAGCCGCAATATGCGTGATGCACGTACGAGAGCAAACAAATTGGTCGGAAAATTGCGTCCACATTTTGTATTGTTTGGTGGCGATATGACCGACACTGATTCCCCGAATGAGTGGCGAGAATGGCTCGATGATTGGCAAAATACGATTACACCCGAAGGACGTTTGACACCAATATTAGTTTGCCGAGGCAATCATGAAGAGAGCAATGCTACGTTGGTACAGCTTTTTGATATTTCTACCGAAAAACTATATTATGCGCTGAGTTTTGGCGGAAGTCTGCTGCGAGTATATACGCTGAACTCTTTTGAAGCTCCTGGTGGCGAGCAAAAAAATTGGCTTAAAAGTGATTTGCAAGAAAATGACGACGTACTTTTTAAAATGGCGCAATACCATTTGCCGCTTCGTCCGCACGTGATGGGTAAAGAAAGCAATCAGGAAGAATACGTACATTGGGCGCAACTTTTTGGTAAACATAAAATGCGTTTGGCGGTTGAGTGTGATGCACACGTGGCGAAATACACCTATCCTTTGCGTCCTTCTCAGGCGGCTGACGCTGTCGAAGGATTCGTTCGAGATGATAATTTTGGTACGGTTTATATTGGCGAAGGCTGTTGGGGCGCTCCGCTAAGGACTGCCAACAGAAACCGTGTGTGGACACGTAACAGTGAAGCTATCAATCAATTTCACTGGATTTTTGTGGATAAAAATAAAATGGAAGTTCGTACCGTCAAAACAGATTGTGCAGATAAAGTAATGCCTTCTGCAAGTAAAAACCCGTTTGAAATCGTCCCGAATTTGGATATTTGGAAACCAAGCAATGGCGATGTTGTTACCATTGTGCAGCATCATCAACTTGAGCCTACGGCAAATATAGGCGAAGGTGCTGATAATTTGGAGCTTTTGCCAAGGCTAAATGTAGAAATGGGCGCAAGTGGTGTAAAAGTTACTTATACCTGTACGGAGCTTTCTGATGTGAAAATAAAACTTTTCAATATGCGTTTGGGCGAGTTAGGCGAACTCAATTATCCTAATCAACCTATCGGAAAAGCGACACAGTTCGTAAAACTGGATAAATTGCCGCCTGGTCGCTATGTTTTGGCTGTTCGTGCCAATAAAAAACCTTTGGGTAGATATTTGATTATTAAAAAATAAGGCACAAACGCAGGCAAGGTTCAAAATCCTGCCTGCGTTTGTAAATTAATATTGCCACGTTGAAACAAAATTTTTTCTTTTTTTCAAAAAAAATGTATCTTTGTAGTAAAAATAAAAAAACATGGTAGCAACATCGTCATCCAAATTAAGCAATTTACAGTTGCATTTGCTCAAAATGTATAGTCACGATATTAGTGACAACGATTTGATGGCAGTACAAAAAATCTTAGCTAAGTACTTTTTATCAAAAGCCCGTGATGAAATGGACACTGTAATGCAGGAAAAAAGTTGGAACGTAGCAGAAAAAGTGGAAGAATGGAGTAATGAACATCCAAGAACAACGAAAAAATGAGAGTTGTTTTAGATACCAATGTCATGTTAATGGCAATTCCTCGTCATTCAAAATATGCACTAATTTTAGATGAATTGGTTGAAGGTAATTACGAAGTTGCTTATTCGACAGAAATCCTGTTTGAATATCAAGAAATAATAAGCAATCGTTCGAGTGTAGCCGTAGCCAATCAGATTTTAGAAATGCTAATCAATCTACCCAATGCTATTGCTATTGAGCCGTATTTTAGGTTCAATTTAATACAAGCAGACCCTGACGACAACAAGTTTGTAGATTGTGCTGTTTCAGCCAATGTCAAGTTTATTGTTTCTAACGATAAGCATTTTAATATCTTGAAACAGATTGATTTCCTAAAAGTTGAAGTCATAAAAATAGATGATTTTTTAGCTTGGCTTGAAGAAAATATCCAATAAATCTAAACCCTTTATTTTGCATATCAGACCTCGTAGGTTTTTAAAAACCTACGAGGTCTGATAATATAAAACCCTACCTTCCCCTATCCTTATCACACTAAAAAACAAGCAACACACAATGAATACAAAGCTAAAAGGAAGAATTGAAGAAAATAAGCAGACGAGAGAGGATTTATTGGATTTGAGTTGGTTATTTTTAACAAATAAAGAACTCGAACAATCAGAATTGAAGGCAATGGATTGGGTAACTTCATTAGAAATAAGCTATAATAAAATCGAAGATATAGCATTTTTAAAAGACTTAACAAACTTAACAGCATTAAAATTAAACAATAATCAAATCCAAGATATTTTATTCTTAGAATTCTTAAAAAACTTAATTTGGTTAGATTTAAGCTATAATAAAATCCAAGATTTTTCATTTTTAGAAAGATTAACCAACTTAAATTTATTAAATTTGGAGGATAATAAAATTCAAGATTTTTCATTTTTGAAGAGCTTAAAAAACTTAAACTCATTA
>JANMGN010000736.1:0-3166 GCA_031374645.1 Chitinophagales bacterium
AAAAGGATATAAACTATCCGAAACATTCATTGGGTCTGCTTGATAATATTGGTCTTCTTTGCTGCCTTTTGGGCGTATAAAAGCCAATTTTACCTTTCCATTTACTTCCGAAAGCTCTTTATCGGTCATATTCGATAGCCAGCTCATACCTACAAAACCTATTGCATTGGGTACTTTACTTATTTTTTCGATAACATCGAGGTTTCCCGTTGCGCCTGCTGCGCCTTTTGGTAATTGTTTTACAGCAAATTTATCCATAAAATAAGTCGCTGTACTTGAGTTATTTCCATCAAAAAGTAACTGTATATTTCCTAATTTGTTGTTTTTATCCAGTTGTGACCATTGTGTAATTTCGCCTTTAAAAATTTTCTCAATTTCTTCGTACGTAAATAATTTGGTTGGATTACTTGGGTTTTCGATGATTGCCAAAGCATCGATTCCTATTGTCGTGTAACGAGGTACGAAAGAGCGACCGTTCCCAAAATCACATTCTTCTGGCGTTAGTTTTCTGCCTAAAACGAAAAGACGCAACGAATCGTTTTTAATTTCGTTGATGAGTTCGAGTTCTGGTTTGTAAATTGGCGTGAGTTCGGCATCTTTGTAGGTCAAATGAAAAAGGCGTAATTCTTCCGCCATCGGAGGTTGAAGTGTGATGTCAATTCCGATTTTATTTTTACCGTAGGTCGTAGATTCCTCTGCATAAAATTTGCAGGAAAGCAAAGTAGCAATGCCCAAAATGAGTAAAGTTGCTAAGGAAAAATGTATTTTATTCATAAAAACTGGATTTCATAGTGTTAGACACAAAATTTATTTACCGTATAAATGAGTAGGCGTATAAAAAAATTCGGTTATTTTAGCTCGACTATTTAGGACGATTTAAAAAAGAAAAAATTTTGCAAAAACTTAAAACTTTTAATCCAAATCAAATAAATTTCTCACACCAACAGGTCTTTCGCTTGTAAAAGCCTCTCCAAATTCAGCATTTATTAATCTGCCATACACACGGTCTTTTGCTCTAATAGATTCAAAGAAAATGGGTGTAGAAATAGGTGTTTGTGGCTCATTATCGGTCGCTGAAATAGTATTGGAGAATTGTGTTTTGTACGCTAAAATCAATTGTATTTTTTTTTCTATAAAAGGCGTAATATCGATAATGAAATCTGCTCTCAAACTTCTATCTTGTATATAATGATAAACGTGCTTTGGTCGCCAAGCATTTTGTGCAATTCCTTGATTATCAATTGTTTCTATTTTTCTTAAACCAGATAAAAAACAAGCATCAGAGGTCATTTTTGAGGCACGTCCATGGTCAGGATGTCTATCGTCTATGGCATTCATTAGTACAATATCTGGTTGGTATTGACGAATAACACGAATTATTTTACGGATATTTTCTTCATTGTGCGTAAAAAAACCATCTGCCATAGCGAGATTTTCACGAACTGCTGCGCCCATAATTTGTTTGGCATCGGCAGCTTCTAAGTCACGTATTTCTGCGCTGCCACGTGTGCCGAGTTCGCCACGAGTGAGATCGAGCAAACCAACTTTATGTCCCACGGCGATGTGTTTGAGCAAAGTACCAGAACAAGACAATTCAATATCGTCAGGATGTACGCCAATCGCAAGAATATCTAATTTCATAAGGAGGTATGTGTTTTTCTATTTTGATTTTAAACTAAAAAAAATGCACTACGAAAGTATTTTTGTTCGTAGTGCATTTTTTATAAAATATTGATTATGAATTACTTAACTAATCGTAATCGAAAGGTAAAACCTTAGAATCTTTAACGGTTGAAAGGGTCATTAATGTTTTCAAACGCTCAATTTCTTCAATTTGAGAAAGGGTTTTGAACAACAATTGCTCATAACCAGGAATATCTATACAAATAACTTTCATCAAGAAATCAGCCTCACCAGTGATTATGTAACACTCTACGATTTCTTCGATAGTCTTAATTTTTTCTAAAAAATTAGCCATTGCGTTTGGTTTGTGCCAAGCCAATGTACCCATTACGAATGTCTTTACATTCAGACCAATTGCATTTGCATTCACAAATGCGTGATAGCTTTCTACCACAGAGATTTGCTCCAATTTTTTTACACGCTCTAATGTCGGTGCAGGAGAAAGACCAATACGTTTTGATAAATCAAGATTTGTAATCTTGCTGTTTTCTTGTAAGATTTGGAGAATTTTCAAATCTATTTTATCGAGCTTGTTTGAATTTTCTAACATGATGTATTTTTATTTATTTAAAATATAAGATACTGATTATCAGATATTTATATATTTTAGAGTTGGGAACAAAATTTTAATTTTTTTCAAAACCAAATGTTATGTTGTTTAACGCTGATTTTGGTGCAAAGTTAAGCATTTTCAGTTAGTAAATTCAATAAAAAGCAAATTATTTTTTATTTTTTTGAAAATAGTATGAAAAGTGTTAAAAAAATCAAAATTTTATTTGGTAAAATGCTAAAATATTGTAAAATAAAAAATATAATCAGTTTATATTTGAGCGCACCTCTCTTTCTACTTTAATAATTTACGAATTTCCAGCACCATAGAATCTTCACTAAGTCGTGAGTTTGCATCTAAAACGGTTTCGCCTCGTTGATTTATCAAAATACTACTTGGTAATTTTGAAACACGATACGCATCGTAAGTCTGTAAAAGGTATGGGTTTAGGCTTTTTCCAAACAATTGTCGAGATTTTTCCAAACGATAATCTTCCACGTGACGCATCCATTTAGAACGGTCTTCATCTGTATTTACGTACAAAAAGACTACTTGCTCTTTGCTAAATTGTTCTTGAATCACTTCTGATTTTGACATTCCCGTAATGCAAGGACCACACCATGTTGCCCAAAAATCAAGGTAAATTACTTTTCCTGCATACTGCGCCAAAGAAACGGCTTTTCCTTCTGCATTAAACAACTGAAAATCAGGTGTTGGCGCATTTTTTTGCAAAGGAATATTTTTATAAATACAGCTTCGTACGGCTTCGCCATACAAAGGGTAGCGTGTATTTCTTATAAAATCATGCGCTTCATTGACTGTTACTTGGTTGGTTTCCATGTACAATCTTTGCGTATGGTATTTTGCTTGCAAATAAGCCAAAGTTTTGTCCGTAAATGCTTTTTCAAAAAGTGTTTTTTTGCTAAAACTCGC
>JANMGN010000757.1:0-1760 GCA_031374645.1 Chitinophagales bacterium
ATCAAAAGAGCATTACAAAATTGATGCTTTTCCTATTGTAGGTTCTGCGATAGATTTTGTAAATGCAGAAGCTCAAAACCTTCCTGACCTTGCTTTATTGGATATTAGTTTTTTAAAATTAGGAGATGATTTGATAAAAAAGGCAAACCAAACAGTAGAAGTAGAAAAAACGGCTACAAGAGGTTTTGCTATTTATGAAAAACTCAAAGACAAAGCCCAAACGATGTTATTTACAGCGCAAGCCAACTTAGATAATGAGGTAGCGAATGCGATTGATGATAGAAAACTCCGACAAGGTTTGGATTATGTCACGATTGTAGAGAAAGAAAGAGGTGTTAATATTTTTTCAAGAGAAATAAAATCTAACCTCGAAGTCGTAGCTAATCAGCTCATTGCGAACGCCAATAAGCGTGATTTTACCCAGTTTCAAGACTTAATAAATAACGAAAATCCTAACCTAAATATGCTGATTCATGCAGAAATACGGTTAGACGATAGGCTTTTTACGCTGCAAAATTTTTTCATCTATAAATTTCGACTTTGTACCGAAGGAAAAAAATTAACGCCAGAAGCAGATTTTTTGAAATATGTAAGTGGTTTTTTTAGCGGTTATTTTCAAAACGAAGAAAGAAATGAGCCAATAATTGAAGCACTTAATCCAACTCAAATACCTGCACAACGGAGAGGTTGGTGGAAAAACGATTGGGTAATTAGCTGTATGTTGGCGTATAGAAAAACGAATGATTATCAAATTAGAAACCAAGAAGCTGATATTATTGCAGCAAATTTTATACTCAATTTTTTTAAAGTTAGCCATAAAGTGGAGCATTTTCTTATCAATACAGAAATTTTGCAAAATTCAAATATTGGGCAACAAGAGTTTGTTTTTGCTAATAATTTAGGCAGCGAGATTTTTAAAAACGCTTTATTGGCACGAAGGGTGTTTTTAGGATTGAGTATGTTGGCAAAAGAACAGATTTGGAGTAGAAATAAAAGAAGTGAAAAACGAGATATATTAGATTTTATTATGGATAATTGCAATTGGAACGCTGAAAACCCAGCTAACGTACGCAACCGTTTTTCTGTCGTACTTGGTCTTTCAATTTTTGAACATAATGCTGATAATCAAAGACTTAGGCACACTGGAGATTTTCTTTTTCAAGAAGAAACTATATTTTTAAATCATTTTATTCCTCTAATTTTAGCAAAAATACAGCATAAAAATCAAAATCAACCTGCACCAGATTATACTTTTTTTGTAAGAGCTTAGTTGGCTGGTAAAACGGACTTTAGTCCGTTGCAATATACGTATTAGAATACCACAAAATACAATCATTTATAAATTGTCACGGACTAAAGTCCGTGCTACCTAAGTTAATACCTTTTTTTAATTAAAAACACACAAGCCGCTACTCAAAATAGTGGCTTTTTTTATGCCTAAATTTTTAAATTTAAATCGACTAACTCGACACTCACTACAACTCACTTTTGCTAAACCTGTGCTTTTTTATTATAGCCTATCTTTGTAATATCAATTTAGTAAAACACCTTCTAAAATACAAAGCAAATGACGACACGTAAATTTTTCTATAAGCCATTTGAAAAAGACATCTCAGAGCAAGCACTCACTTTTGAAGAAATTAAAAAAATCAGTGACCCAAAAACCCAAATATTCAATCTATCATCGGGCTGGCATTGGTTCGCAGATTTTGAGCAAAAAGTAAAAAATAATATCATAAAAGTATGATAATCAGCATTTT
>JANMGN010000801.1:0-2636 GCA_031374645.1 Chitinophagales bacterium
CCACGTGAAGGAACTTCAAAACGCAACATCATACGCTCACCTTTTGGCTCCATATTGGTCATCATACCTTTACGGCGAGTAACCATTTCTACTAATTTTCCAGAGTGAACATCAGGTGTATCGAAGTTTAATTCCTCGATAGGCTCGTGACGCTGACCGTTAATTTGCTTGAAAATAACAACTGGCTGACCAATTTGTAACTCGTAACCTTCTCTACGCATCGTTTCAATCAAAACGGCTAAGTGCAATACACCACGTCCGAAAACACGGAAACTATCAGCAGAGCCTGTTTCTTCCATACGCATCGCCAAGTTTTTCTCCAATTCTTTTAACAGACGGTCACGTACGTGACGTGAAGTCACAAACTTACCTTCTTGACCAAAAAACGGGCTATCATTTATCGTGAACAACATTGACATAGTTGGCTCATCAATAGAAATCATTTCCATTGCTTCTGGTTCGTTGAAATCTGCAATAGTATCGCCAATTTCAAAACCTTCTACACCTACCACTGCACAAATATCGCCAGCGTGAACTTCTTGAACTTCAGCTTTTGCCATACCATCAAAAACATACAATGCTTTGATACGGCTTTTTTGCATAACGCCATCACGTTTGCAAAGGGTCACTGGCTGACCAGTTTTCAAAGAACCTCTCGTGATACGACCAATCGCAATACGACCGATAAACGTAGAGTAATCCAATGAAGTAATTTGCATTTGAACTGTACCTTCCGAAACCTCAGGAGCTGGTACAAATTCCAAAATAGTATCCATCAAAGCGTTGATGTCGTGCGTAGGTTTCGCCCAATCTTTGCTCATCCAGCCTTGTTTTGCCGAACCAAAAACCGTTGGAAAATCCAACTGATCTTCCGTAGCGTCAAGCTGACACATCAAATCGAATACCATATCTACCGCAGCATCAGGCTCGCAGTTTTCTTTATCAACTTTATTAACGACCAATACAGGTTTTTTACCCAATTGAATAGCTTTTTGTAACACGATACGTGTTTGAGGCATAGGCCCTTCAAAAGCATCTACGAGTAAAAGTACACCGTCAGCCATGTTTAATACACGCTCTACCTCGCCACCGAAGTCGGCGTGACCTGGCGTATCAATTGTATTAATTTTGACACCTTTGTAGTTGAAGGCAACATTTTTAGAAACAATCGTAATACCACGCTCACGTTCAAGGTCATTGTTATCCATGATAAGTTCGCCAGTAACCTCGTGGTCTTTAAATACCTTACAAGCGTGAATCATTTTGTCCACGAGCGTCGTTTTGCCGTGGTCAACGTGTGCGATAATCGCGATGTTTCTAAGATTTGGATTTTGCATAGTAAAAGTTCCGAAGAAAATTTTTCGGAGAATTGCGTGGAAAAAAAATGTTTTAAAAGAATTTTATTCTAAAATGGTCTTTCTAAAACATATATTTAATATAATTTTAAATAAAAAACATATTTATATTTTTAATTAGAAATATAATAAATTGAAAATCAATAGTTTATGTCCCTGTATTTTAAATCGGGTGCAAAGGTACACTTCTTTTGTGATATTAGCAATTTTTTATTTATTTATTATTTGTTAAGACTATTTTATTTGGTTTTTTCCGTGCGCTAACTTCCGTACGCTAACGCACACGGCTACAAAATGCAAACCTACTTTCGCCTTGCTTGGTTTTTTCGCTACGCATTAATTGGGCGATGTTTGTATCGTTGTCTTATTTTATACTTTTCCTTACGATTAGTATTTTTTGGTCAGAAAACTCCATCCAAGCAAAATCGTATATAATATGGTATGTTTTACCTTCTTTATTGAGGTATAAATTCGTAAAATAATCAAACTTGAAGCCTGCTCGAACTAAAATTAATCTATCGAAAGTTTCTTTTTTACTTTGTCCCATGAGCAAAGCCAAAATTTCACGATTTCGATGTAAATAGCTATCAATTTCTTTGGTAACACTGCGGGTATCTTTTCTCACAGCATTATTTTTTTCGTTTTTGCAGTCTGTAGAGCAAAAACGTTTGTCAGAACGACCTATAAACTCAGCCGCACAATTTTCGCATATTTTTTTCATAAGGCAAATATAAACATTTTTTATCAGATACAAACGTTTCAAAACGATTATTTTTTTAATTACCTTATAATCAACGCTTTACGCTATTGTTTTTTTGAAAATTACCACTAATTTTGTAAAAAAAATAATATGAATATTACACTCTTGCCAGCAAATATTGGAATGCAACAACGGATTGCGGTGAAACCAGAACAATATTCTACCTTTTTTGGGGAAAATATTCGAAAAATAAATGGAAGTCGGTGGTGTTTGTACCTTCGAGCTTGGCATTTTCCATACAGTAAAGAAGCATACGCCATATTTCAAAATCTTTTTAAAGATTATACTATTATCATCGATAAAACACCAATAGAAGTAGCCTCTGAAATATATGAGGATATTTTAGCAAAATCTATTTCATTTAAGTCAAGTAGAAAATCATTGTCTTTTTCTATTCAAATACACCCATATCTACCTGATTATCTGTGTATTACACTTCCAAAAGCGTATAATGAACAGTATTTGGAAAAAATAAAAAATATTCACGGTAGACGCTGGAATTATGATTTATTTGCTTGGGA
>JANMGN010000820.1:0-4619 GCA_031374645.1 Chitinophagales bacterium
ATCGTGCAAGGCAACGGCGAGGCTTACGGTGCAGAATTTTTAGTACAAAAGAAAAAAGGACGTTTGAACGGTTGGGTTGGTTACACGCTCAGTTGGAATTATCGTACTTTTGCGGACTTAAATGGTGGTCAGGCATTTCCGTATCGTTACGACCGTCGCCACGATTTAGAGATAGTTGCCAATTATACGCTGAATGACAAATGGTCTTTCAATGCCTCTTTTGTATATAGTACAGGGGCAGCATTTTCTTTGGAAAACATAAAATATTCAAGACTTTTGACCGACCCAAGAAGAGGTGGGCCAAATGGCGGTGGAGGACCAAATGGAGGTACACCTACCGACCCAACGCAATTGTATGTAGATGAAATTTCCCAACCATCTCAAAAAAATGCTTATCGTTATAGAGCTTATCATCGTATGGATATTGGTTTTGAACGTAAAAAGAAACACAAACGTTATGAAAGTTCTTGGGTTTTTGGTGCTTATAATGCTTACAATCGCAAAAATCCGTTTTATTTGTATTCAAGCTATGATGATACGGTGAAAAAAGATGTTTATTATCAAGTAAGTCTTTTTCCAATTATTCCAAATGTCGCATGGACTTTTAAATTTTAAAAAAAATAACAATGAAAAATTTTCTATTTATAATCGCCTTTGCAACAATAATTGCAATTTTAGAGGCTTGTAGTGCAAGTGCATTTGAAACAATAGTGCCTTACGAAGTACCACTTGAAAAAACTCGATTGGTCATAAATGCAGAACTTTCTGGCTCAAAAGATACCTTCGTTGCGTATCTTTCGAAAAGCCGTACAACTTCTGAAGCAATTACAGAAGGCTTCGATACACTCGCAAAAGCTAACATTTCGCTTTATCAAAACGGTACAAAATACCGTGACTTGACTTTTGTGGAAAAAAAGACTGCTTTGGATAACAACGGAAATAGTCAATATTTGTATAAATATATGGCAATTGTAGAAAAAAATCTGCCTTTGACCAAATATTCACTAAAAGCAAGTGCCGTAGGTTACGATGATATTTCGGCAGATGATGTTTTAAGTCAAGGCGTCGCTATCAATAATTTACGTTTCCAAATTGATGGTTTTGAATCTTTTACAACGAGCTTAAATGGGAAAACAAAAACTATTCAAGACCTCGTAGAATTTGACATCAATGACCCTGTTGCTGATAATTTTTATATTATTCAAATATCTTACAAACGAACCAATAATCAAGGCGATAGTATTTTGCGTTTGTCTAATTTTACGATGAATCAGCAATTTACAGCAAGCAATACAGGTTATTCGGGTAATAAAGCCTTGATTCCTGACCTTACTTTTGCTGGTAAAAACTTAAAAGTGCAGATAGGCGTAACTCCTCCTCGTAGCGGCGGAAAAGGCGGTGGTCCTGGCGGTGGCGGCGGACAAACTACCGAGCGTCCAAAATACTACGACATAATCGTAAAAAGTGTTTCTCGAAATGCTTATCAGTTTGAAAATTCATTGGCAGCTTACAACGCCAATAATGGAAACCCTTTTGCAGAACCTACCGTTTTATACACCAATGTTTATAAAGGTTACGGCTTGTTTTCAGCTGTAAATGTAACAACGCAGCGGATTTATTTGTAAAAAAAGCTCTTAAAAGTTAAAAGAGGACGTGAATTTTAAAATTCACGTCCTTTTGTTATTTTTTCACAAATTTCAGCTTCTCCATTGCTGCCACATCAGTAGCATTTACATTTACTGTCGCTTTGTCGCAACCTGCGCAAGTACAAGCCGCACAAACTGCACTTTGCGAACAATCTTGAACAACGGTCAAAGATAAAACTGTTACACCTTGCTTTTCAAGATATGCTTTTAAAGTTGCCTCTTTGTTGTTAAAATAATTGGCATCGCTTTGCCAAGCATCAGCGCATTGTGTCATTTGATAAATCATGGTAACGGCTGCGGTTTCTTTTTTACAAAAAGTAAATAAAAGTGGAAAGCATAGTAAAAAAAGTAATTTTTTCATTTTTTGATATTTTTTTATTTGAAAATAAATATAAAATAAAGACAGCTCAGAAGGAGAAAAGGTTGGGAGTGATTTACAAAAAAAAGCTGTTTCAATACCTGAAACAGCTTTTTTAATTAAAAATCAAAATTACTTCACATTTTGTCCGTAATCAAAATTGCTTAAGAAGGCGGTCGTAAAGTTTCCTTTACGGAATTGCTCATCTTTCATTACTGCTTGATGAAAAGGAACGGTTGTTTTGATACCTTCTACGATGAACTCGTCCAAAGCACGTTCCATTTTTGCCAATGCCTCTTCTCTTGTTCTTGCACGTACGATGAGTTTTGCAATCATAGAATCGTAGTAAGGTGGAACAGTGTAGCCGCTATAAACGTGTGTATCTACCCGAACTCCGTGTCCTTTCGGGCTATGAAAAGAGGTTATTTTGCCAGGAGTAGGTCTAAAATCTTTGAAAACATCTTCCGCATTAATACGACACTCTATGGCGTGCATAATAGGATAATAATTTTTTCCAGAAATAGGAATACCTGCTGCTATTTTTATTTGTTCTCGTATCAAATCGAAATCTATAATTTCTTCAGTTACAGTGTGTTCTACTTGAATACGAGTATTCATCTCCATAAAGTAGAAATTACGGTGTTTGTCCACCAAAAACTCTACTGTTCCTACGCCTTCATAACCGATGTATTTTGCACACTGAATAGCTGCATTACCCATCGCTTCACGCAATTCGTCGGTCATAAAAGGAGAAGGAGCTTCTTCTATCAGTTTTTGATGACGACGCTGCACCGAACAATCACGCTCGCTCAAATGACAAACCGTACCGAATTGATCGCCAGCGACCTGTATTTCTATATGGCGTGGTTCTTCGATGTATTTTTCCATATAAATACCATCGTTACCAAACGAAGCTCCTGCTTCCATTTTTGCGGTATTGAAGGCATTTTCAAAATCTTCATCTTTCCAAACAATACGCATACCTTTTCCACCACCGCCTGCGGTAGCTTTCAAGATAATCGGATACCCAACTGTTTCTTTGGCTAATATTTGACCTTCTTCTACATTTTTGACTAAGCCTCCTGAGCCAGGCACACAAGGCACACCTGCTGCAAGAGCTGTTTCTTTGGCTGTAATTTTGTCGCCCATTCTACGGATATGCTCCGCCGTAGGCCCTATAAATTTGATACCGTATTCTGTACAAAGTTCTGCAAATTCTGCATTTTCGGATAAAAATCCGTAACCAGGGTGTACCGCATCGGCATTTGTGATTTCGACAGCCGCCATTAGGCGTGACATATTAAGGTAAGATTGTGCAGATTGATGTGGTCCGATACATACCGCTTCGTCAGCGAAACGCACGTGTAAACTATCTCGGTCTGCCGTAGAATAAACCGCTACGGTCTTTATGCCCATTTCTTTGCACGTACGTATGATACGGAGTGCAATTTCGCCTCTATTGGCTATTAATATTTTTTTGAACATGATTTTTTTCAATAAACTAATGAATAGTGAAAAGGAATAACGATTAATACAACCGATAGTAAATATTGTAATCTAAATTTTATAAATTATTGATTATCAATATTTTAAATAAAAAAAATAGTTATTTATTTTCTCGTTATGCGTTAATTTATCCTTTCGGATCTACTAAGAAAAGCACTTGCCCGTATTCAACAGGCGAGGCATCTTCTGCCACTACTTTTACGATTTTTCCTTTTACTTCACTTTCAATCTCATTGAAAAGTTTCATCGCTTCTACGATACATACGACTGTACCTTTGTCCACGCTATCGCCAACTTTTATGTAAGGTTCTTTTCCTGTTCCTGCTGCACGGTAAAAAGTACCAACAATTGGAGAGGTAATTTCTAATAGTCCTGCTGTACTGTCTGCTGCTACTTCGACTTCTGCAACGGGTGCGCTTACAGGTGCTGCTACTGTAACAGGTGCTGACGCTGCCTGAACAGGTGCTGACATCGCAACAGGTGCTTGTACAGGTGCTGCTTGCTGAATAAACTGGTGCTGCACTACGCCGCCTTCGGAATATTCTTTGGTACGGATGACGATTTTTTGGTCGCCTTCTTGAAATTTAAACTCCGTGATATTGGACTTATTAATAAGTTTAATAAGTTCTTGCATTTCTCTGAAATCCATACGATAAAATGATATAGGTTTACGAAATTATTTGGTTCTGATTAATTTTTATCAAAGATAATCAACAATTTTAAATTTGCTATCTTTTTGTAAAAAATTTTTGAGCAGAGCTTTATATTAAAATATTAGGGCAGTATTAGAAGTTCTTTTTTGTACTTACATTAATACCCGATAGCCTTTACAAGACTATCGGGTATTAAAAAATATTTACGTGTTTAGAAATTTGTCGTTCTTACACGTTCGCTATATTCTCCTGTGCTTGTATTTACTTTTATTTTATCTCCAATATTGACAAATAAAGGTACTTTTACAGTTGCACCAGAGTCGATTGTTGCATAATTATTTGCAATTGTAGAGGTATTAACAGCCACTGCTTGCTCTGTATAAGTAAATTCGTAAGTTACCGTAATTTGTAATTAAAAGGTCAAACCTGTATTTTTTTAATACTGAAAAATCACTT
>JANMGN010000024.1:0-4301 GCA_031374645.1 Chitinophagales bacterium
GGAAATGCTTTGAAAGCTACCAAACCATCAATTTCGCCAACACTTGTTGCAGCTTGCAAAATAATTGGCTCACTTTGCAGTGTACATTTATTGGCATCTGTGAGCAATAATTTATACGTTCCTGCTGTAAGATTTGTCAGATTTTTAGTTGTAGCATAAGCCACATTATTTTTTGTCCAAGCGTATTCATAAGCCGAAGCACCACCCGAAACACCTATTGAAATAGCACCATCATTATTCAAAGTTGTAGGTTTTTTGATAGTAGTAACATTTATTTGCAAAGCGGGAGGCTCTGCTGCCACTGATACTTCTGAAACCGTACAGCCATAAGCATCTGTTATAGTCAGTCCGTAAGCGCCTACGCCAACATTTTTAAGTGTAGGTGTAGTTTCTTTATTTGACCACAAATAAGTAATTGGCGTTGCCGTTTTATCTGTATTTGTCGTGATTTCAAGCGTTTTTTCTCCATAACAAAGAATTTTTTTACTTTGTGTCAATATCAAAGTCGGCTCTGCTGCTTTTGTGATGCTAAAATCAGCACTTGCCTCACAAGCATTTTCAGTATTTGTTACTTTGATAGAATAATTTGCGACTGCATTTATAGTTGCTGTTGCGCTCGTTGTTCCGCTTATAAAAGTTCCTATTGGACTTGACCACAAATATTTTGTAGCATTACCAGCATCACTAATCGTAGGAGAAAGCGTAATACTTGTTTTTTTACAGGTCAATAAATTTTCAGTATTAGGCGCAAAAGAAATCTTTGGTAATTTAGTATCAGAACCAACCACAAAAGCAACTAAACTACTGCAATTATTTTGAGTATTTTCTACTTTTAAGGTATAAGTTCCAGCAGCATTTATAAGCGCAGTTGTATCTTTTTTACTTACAATATTTCCACCATTTGCGCTTGTCCAAGTGTAAGTATAATTGGTATTTTTAGGCAAAACAGTCCCTTTTAGTTCAGCATCTTTGAGCTTACAATTTAGCACAGCGTTGCTCGAAGTAGTCGTAATTTGTGGAACATTTGTATCCGTTTTTACTTGATAAGAGCTTGTACTTACGCATTTGCTGTCTTTATCTTCTACTTTAAAAGTGTAAGTTCCTGCTGCATTTAAGTTTACAGTAGTATCTGTTTTGATGACAATATTCCCACCATTTGCACTTGTCCAAGTAAATGTGTAATTGGCATTTTTAGGTAAAAAAGCACCTTTTAATTGTCCATCTTTTACCGTACAAGTCAGCGTTAAAGCGTTTGAAATACTTGTAGCAGGCTGATTATCAGCACTTTGCACGATGATATTATCTTTTACAAAATTACAACCTAAGCCATCAGTTAGAGTTACTTTATATGTTCCTGCGGTAGTTACATTGGTCAAATTTTGGGTCGTTGCGCCAGTATTCCATTTGAACTGAAAAGAACCATTTCCTCCTGCCGAACTCAAATTAATTGCACCTTGTATAGCACATTTTTGATTGTTCACGACTGTTGCATTTGCTACAATTTGCGCTCCTTGACCAACTGTTATAGTATTGGTTATCAGCGTTTTAGCTTGACTATCTGTTATTGTACATTTGTAATTTCCTGCCGTGAGGTTTGCTACATTTTGAGTGGTTTGGTTATCGCTCCATTTGTAAGTAAAAGGAGGCGTACCGCCAGAAACAGTTAATGCGATTGCGCCTTTATTTTCGCCAAAACATTTGTTGTTTGTAACAGAATTTGTAGCAGAAATAGCAAGTGGCGTATTGCCACCGCCAGGCATAATTCCACAATTCGTTTGCATAAGCGCATCGATTTGAGCTGCTGTTTGTGTACCTATCAAATACGCTTTTTTATCAGGACAAACCAAGTAAATCATAGGGAAATAATTTACATTGTAAGCCGTATTTAAAGATGAATTATCAATCATCGGGTAAGGCGTTCCTGCCACCCAATTACCAGCAGAACCACTGCCCGAACACGCCTGATAAGGTGTTCCGCCGCCGCCCGAACCGTACAAACAACCTGTTGTATTATTCGCCAACATTTCTATAAAATAGACATTTGCTTGATAATTGGTAGCATTTGGGCCACGATTATTATAAAATGTTTTCAGTGCTTGACCGTTGTGATACGCCCAACACGTAGAGCAATAAGATGCCGAAAAATCAAGGACAACGGCTTTTCCAGCGTTGAGTTTGTCGTACAAATTATGCGACGTGCCGTTGATGTCAGAAAGTGTCCAGTCTGGTGCAGTCGTGCCATTTGGAAGTTGCGCTTGTACAGCGAAAAAACTCATCATAACGATGAAAATAGTAATTATTTTTTTCATTTGTATATTTTTATAAAACCAAAAATTAATTTTGATAACTTATTGAAAAACTCAAACCTGGACTTGCCGCTATATTTTTCGTGATTGATGTCAATCCGCTTCCACCCGAAAGCCAAAGCGTCACTTTTTCGGTAGCTTTGTAACCTAATTTTAAGGTCGGAGAAAGATAAGATTGTTTATCGAGATACAAACCAGTTTGCGCAGAAGTTCCATCATTATAAGTGCCATCACTGCCACTTTTCATTAATTCTACATTTAAAATACCTAATATTCTTTTATTTTTACCAAAAAACTTGCCAATTTGACCTGCTAAATGTAATCGGTTACTATATCCATTATTTCTCAAAACATAACCAGCTTCTCCGCTTGCAAAAAACTTTGCTCTACCGATACCAACTAACAAAGAAGGCTCAAAACTTGTGCCATCAAAACCAGAACGCAAACCTGTTTTTACATCGTATTTTGCTGTTGCTAAACCTACATTTGCTTTTCCCGAAATAACTATACCTTCTTTATTGTAAAAATTTGCAGTCAGAGCGGCATGAATATTACCAAGTGCAGTCAAAGAGCCTGCTGTAATCGTACTTGGAGCGGTTATTTCTTTAGAAGAAATCAAACGAATTGGAACTTGTGCGGACAGTGTCAGGCGGTTTGTGATACCGTACTCACCATACGCTTGCACTGTTACGTCTGTAAATTTTCCGTTAAGATTAGTCCAATTTTCAGGAGCAGTTTTACCGTTGAGCAACTGCGTGTAAGATAAGTAAGATGCGCCAACTTGTGTATAAAATTTACCTTTTTCTTTTGTCCACGCTTGTTGCGCCTGTACTAAATTAAAAAATAATATACTGATTATAACTAAAATAAACAACTTTTTCATAATTAGGTTTGATTTTATTGATTAATATTTATTGGTTCGATTAATTTATTGGACAAAGTTAGGTTCAAATTATCACAAAGTTATCACGAAGATAAAGCAGAAGGCTTTTTTTGATAGAGATTTGTTCTATTTTTCATTAATTTTTTTAATAAAAAACATTTATATAAAAATAAGTTTGTACATTTGGTTCAAATTTTCTAAAAAACATATTTTATATTAAATTTATTTTTAATAAATGAAAACAAACCTTGCCTTTCGCATCTTCGCTACACTTAGCGTGGTGCTTCTCTTTGCCTGTTCTGCTCATAAAGCGAACAAAAATTCAAAATACACTTCCAGTTATGTCTATGCCTACACCGCTGGGCCGCTTGCAAAAACGTCGCCTATCCGTGTACGTTTTGCGAATGACGTAACATCACAAGACCAAGTCGGCAAGCCGCTTGCCAATGGTCTTTTTAGCATTTCGCCTTCGCTGAGAGGAAAAGCGGTCTGGGAAGATGCACAAACTTTGGTTTTTCAACCAGAAGAAGCGATGAAAGAAGATAAAAACTATGTTGGTTCGGTGCGTTTAGACCGTCTTTTTCAAGGTGTTCCGAGTGAAGCAAAAGAATTTCAGTTTGATTTTCGGGCAAAAGAACAGCATTTTGACCTACTAATCGAAGGTATGCAAACCAAAGAACTCAATAACCTCAGCGATGTACAAGTTCAAGGTTATGTGACTACGGCTGACATTGCTGACGATAAAAAAGTAGAAAGCATCTTATCTGCTACTCAAAACGGACAAAATCTGAACGTTTCGTGGTCGCATAGTGAAAATCATTTGAAACACTCGTTTTGGGTAAATGGGATAAAAAGAGGCGATATAGCTTCGGCTGTAAATTTGAGTTGGAACGGTAAATCACTCGACGTAACTAAAACAGGCTCAGCCGTTTGTGAAATTCCTGCACTCAATGATTTCAAAGTTATTTCCATAAAAGAAATAGCTGGCGAAGACAAACAAATTATCATTAATTTTTCTGACCCAATCGCAAGTGAGCAAGATTTGACTGGTCTTATTCATTTTGATCAAATACAAGCGTCAAGTTGTGTCGTGGATAAAAACATCGTGCGAT
>JANMGN010000031.1:0-21310 GCA_031374645.1 Chitinophagales bacterium
TCAAAGTCAAAATTGAACTTTATATTCAATATTTCAATACCAACTTGGCTAAACCTTTTATTTGGAAATTTGCTGGATATGATACTAAGAAATTTTACAAGCAAAGCGATTCTAATACCTAGAGCATTTCATATCTAATACATTAGCTATTTATATTATTTGTTTTGAATCACTCATTTTAATTACTTCAAATGAATTTGCTGTGACAGTATTTAAATCTATAAATTTTGATGAAAAATTCATAGAGCCAGCCGTAATAATTCCTCCACCAATAACGTCATCGCCTTCATAAAAAACAGCAGATTGACCAGGCGCAACACCTCTTACATTGGCATAAAATTCCACTTCTAAACGATCATTTCCAATATTTCTGATTTCACTCAGCGCACCAGGATCATTGTAACGAATATGCGACACGACCTCCGTTTTGTCAGGCATTTGAGCATATTTCATAGGATTGAGCTTATAAACTTCCATTGTATTTTTTATCAAATCGTCTATTTCGCCCAAAACAACCGTATTTGTTGCAGGAATAATTTCAGTGACAAACATCGGAATCCCAAAAGCAATACCCAAACCTTTTCTTTGCCCAACTGTAAAAAACGGATAACCATTGTGTTTTCCAAGTATTTTTCCTTTTTTATCTATAAAATTTCCACCTGCAACTTTTTCTTCCAAACCTGGCATCCGACGTTTCAAAAAACCTCGATAATCATTGTCTGGCACGAAACAAATTTCATAACTTTCTGCCTTTTTACTCAAATCCGTATAGCCCCAATCTGCACACATTTGGCGTACTTCTGGTTTTGTATATTGCGCCAACGGAAAACGTGTACGATCTAAACACTCTTGCGAAAGACCCCAAAGCACATAAGATTGGTCTTTATTTCTATCCACTGCCTTAGAAATATACTTTCTACCAGCGTTTTCATTGATAATAGCATAGTGACCAGTAGCTATAAATTCGCAATCCATAGCATCAGCACGTTTCAGAAGCGAACTCCATTTGATGTGCGTATTGCACAACACACACGGATTTGGTGTACGCCCTGCTACGTATTCTTCTACGAAATTGTCGATAACATAATCGCCAAATTCTTCTCGAATATCTACAATAAAATGGTGGAAACCAGTACGAACCGCAACGGCTCGTGCATCATTGATGGAATCTAAACTGCAACAACCTGTTTCTTTTTTGCCGCCGCCAGAGTTGGCGTAGTCCCATGTTTTCATCGTAATCCCGATGACTTCGTAACCTTCTTGATGCAGCATTACTGCGGCTACGGTACTGTCTATGCCGCCACTCATGGCAACAAGAACACGTCCTTTTTTACTCATTTTTATTTTTTTGAAATTCAACAATATAGGTTGATAGCCTATTGAGTTTTTCAAAATAAAAGTTACCTTTTATTTAAAAGTATTTGGGCAAAACGCCCGTATAGTATTTATAACTAATTGATTATCAAAACAATAACTAATTTTTAATTTTAATTAAAAAACAAAATATTAGGTAAAATTAAATAATCCGCTCAAAAGTAAAGCAAAATTTCTGATGCTTAAAATAATTTCAAATTTATTTTACAATTAAAACCTTTGCCGCCGCTGCACTCGGATAATCTAAATTTTTGATATATGTAGAAAAAACATAATAAACGCCTGTTTCAGCTTTTCTGCCATTGTAATCTTTTCCGTCCCAAATCGCTTGACCTCCGAGCGCCTCTGTTTCAAAAACAAGCCTTCCGTTGATGTCTGTAATCTTCACTTTCGAGTCTTCTGCAAGTCCTTTCACAGCGATTACGCCTTCATAATCTGGACGAACAGGATTCGGATATACCAGCACTTTGCTTGCCGTGGCATTACCTACCAAAGCATCTGTTTTTAAAGATTGTAAACCTTTTGCCGTAGCAATAAAAACCTCGCCTGTTCTATCATTAATCGCAATATCATTTATATTATCATCAAAAAGTGGACTATTACTTTTATTGTAGTAAGCAATTTGCTCTACGCCGTCAGACGATTGTATGAAAAAACCATTTGCAGTACCAAACCATTTCCTATTCGCACCATCTACTGCAATAGCATTTACGCTATTGTATTTAAGCAAATACTCAGGAATACCGTCCACGGTAGCAATTGGTAAAAAACCTTTGCACGTTTCTTTTTTATCAAAAAGGCTCGAACCACAAGAAAAGTATGCCACACCATTGTCAGTACCAACCCAAATTCGTCCATCTAAATCAGCTTCTATGCAATTCACATTGTTACTCGGCAACCTCGAATTGGAAGTAGTAATAATAGCAAAACGGTCATCAGTTTCGTTCGCAATATCTTTTCCTTCATCAAAAACCAAAAGCCCACCGTTGCTAATTGCAAACCATTTGTAGCCATTAATCGGATCTACAAGGCATTGTCCGACATAAATATTACCTACACTTGCCCCGAAACTATACCATTTTCCTTCTGCCGTTAGAGCCACAATAGGTTTTTGAGCGAGCGTATTTGATGCCCAAAGCGTACCTTTTTTATCAAAAGCCAAACCGCCTACACGAGTAGAATTAACGTCACCAATAGCAGTTTGCAAGGTGGAATTATTACCAGAAAAAAGTTTTGTAATTTTCCCCTCTTCAGCTACCTCCAAAATACCAGACCAATAAGAACCTATGTATGCTTTTTTCGTTTTTTTATCAATAACCACCCTGTGACAATCCCGTATGTCTGCTTGCTGAGTTATTGCACCATTGATGTAACCACTTTTCATTGTTGCATCATTTCTACTATTTTTGTACGACCATTTATTATCAAAATACCTATAAAAACCATGACGATTGGAACGTTCTCTACCACTTACTACTGTTCCACCAGCTACCCAAAGAGAGTTATCGTCAGCAATAGCCACTTCGCTTACATTTGAAGAATAAGGCGAGTTGGTAGAAAAATCTTTGCAAACTGCGCCCAAGCCATTCACATTTTCAAGTCTTTTAAAACCATCTTCTATATCAGAAAACCATATCGTACCTTTTTCATCTTCTATTGCATTAAAAATATGAACAAAACAATTGTTATTTGAAATTAAAATAGGTTCATCATTTTCATTGAGGTAACCTAATTTAGCGTCCCATTTTTCATCTTCTTTTTTATGAATAAAACTGTACAATACATTTTTGCCCTCAGCAGAAATATTTCCTACTGTATGCGCATCGCTAATGTATTGTATTTTTTTCAGCTGATTGTTTTCCCAAACTGAAAGCGTGTCATTTAGCCCCAAATATAATTTACCTTTTGCAGCACAAATCGTATTACAAGTGTAAACACTTGGGAAACCTTGATTTTTACCCATCAAAGTCCAAGTTTTAAAGTCAGCCAAATTTAATTTGGGATCATTGAGTGTTCTGTAAAGCCCCGTTTCTGTTCCTACATATAAGTACCCATCTAAAACACAAACACTTTTAGCTTTTGAAGTCGTAAAAGTTGTAAAATCAAACTCTCCTTTTAAGATATTGAATTTTGCAATTCCAAAACCGCAAGCCAAATAAATAGTAGTGGCATTTTCTACATAAACATCATATATTTTTTTATCGCCAATAATATTTACGTTACTTAAAATATCCCGTACGTTTTGTACAGAACCATCTTTTTGCAAAAGGTCAATATTGCTATTGTCATAAGCGATAAAAAGAATTTCGCTCAGTTTATTGTACTTAATAAGCTGAATACCAGCATCGCTCAATCCTTCTACTTTTGACAAAAAATCAATTTCATTATTGTTTTTATCGTAAGAAAGTATAGCACTTTGCGTTGCAAAATATACTTTATCTTTGCTTTGTGTTACATATTTTGCAGTACGGTAAGGCAAATAAGATTTCCACTGACCAATTTGTAAGTCATTGGTAGTTTGGGCAAATGCTGTAAAACTAAAAAAAATAATTATTGTAGAAAAAAGATTTCGTAGCTTATAAAATGTCATAATATTTATTTTTTAAGTATTTTCAAATATTTTTAACTTATAAAAAATAAAAATATTGCTTTAGAGAAAAAAATTAACCAAGAAAAAACGTTTAGCTGTATCGTCTAAACCCATTCCAAATTCTTTCGGGTAATTCGCCACTACACGCTTCTTGGTAATCCGAATAAGAACAAGGGAGCAAATGATTTTGATTTTTTTTCTTGTCGGGTAATTGTATCCACCAACGTTGCGTTTTATTACTTTTCCAAAAAGTAAGCGGCTCAGCAAAACCTTTTGTTTCTACCAAATACTCTGTCATTCCGTCAAGCGAAATAGGATAATCTTGTTTTCTGTTAGCAACACCGTCTATAAAATACCAAATCATCTGAGCGATACTTTTTGCTGCTTGCATCCGAACGTCATATTTTTTCTCGTAACCATAAAAGCCTATCGAAGTAAGCCTATCGCTCATACCTGCATAACGAACCAATTGACAGGCCTCTTCTATAAAAAGACCACTCGAAACGGCATTTGTCTGACCAGGAACATCGCTATTTCTTATCGAATTGATATGGAAAGCCATACCGTCAGCCTCTCTAATCAGCGGCTCTGCTTGTTCTATTTTAGAGCGCAACATGCCCAATCTCAATAAGTCATAATCTTGATATTCCAACATATTCCAAGCATCAGTATCTATCAAATGCGCCTGACTCGCCAAATGCGATAAGTGAAAAAGTCGTTTTTTTTGTTCCTTAGTTTCTAAAACATCATTCAAATATGTACTGGAAGATTCTTTTAATTCATAGCGCAAGTAAGCATCAACAATACTTACAGTAGGTAATTTTTCACGTTCTTGATATGCCTTAAATTGACTTGGAATATATTTTTCACTTCCGCCAATCACAATCGGAATGATACCAGAAGCAATTATTTCTTTCAATGCACCAATCAAAAAATCAGGATCTAAATTTCTGATATTACCTAAATCTGTGACATATTTTCCTGGAACGCATTTTGTATATTTATATAATTCTTTTCTTATTATATTTGCTTCGTTAGAGGCAATACCAATAATTGCAATTTTACTATCAATATTGCTTTTTTTATTAAATAAAAATACTTTTTCGCCAAAAGTTCCTTCGGCAATTTCAATATTTTTGGGTAAAATAGACTTAAACCAATGCTCTAACATATTATTTATAAATTTTGTACAAAAATAGTACAATCATTTTGATTTATTCCATTTATACTTCGGATATTTGCGCCGCCAAATAATTTTCTAACCAAATTTATAATTTCCTTATGGAAAACTTACTTGATAAGTACAAAGAAAAACGCCCCGAAATTGTGTTTGAATGGAAAGATTCAGAAACAGACGCAGAAGGCTGGGTCGTTATTAATTCACTCCGAAACGGCGCAGCAGGCGGCGGAACACGTATGCGAAAAGGTTTAACCAAAGCAGAAGTTATTTCCTTGGCGAAAGTTATGGAAATAAAATTTTCTGTTTGTGGTCCTGATATAGGTGGTGCAAAATCAGGAATTAACTTTGACCCAAGCGATCCAAGACGAACAGGCGTTTTAGAACGATGGTACAAAGCTGTTTTTCCACTCCTAAAAAATTACTACGGAACAGGTGGCGATTTGAACGTCGATGAACTAAAAGATGTAATTCCTATCACAGAAGATTTGGGACTTTGGCATCCGCAAGAAGGTATCGTAAATGGGCATTTTAAAAGCACAAAAGGCGAAAAAATCAATGTAGTTGGGCAATTACGCTATGGTTGTTCCAAGATTGTAGAAGATGCTAATTATGTTCCCGAAGGCAAACAAAAATACGCAGTTGCTGATATGATTACAGGTTATGGTGTTGCCGAATCGGTAAAACATTACTATGAACTCTTCTTAAATTCTGAACCAAAAGATAAAAAAGCTATCATACAAGGTTGGGGAAATGTTGCTTCTGCAGCAGCTTGCTATTTGAGTGTGATGGGCGTTAAAATCGTAGGTATCATTGACCGAAACGGAGGTGTTATAAAAGAGGATGGCTTTTCTTTGGAGGAAATAAAAGTGATGTTCAACGAAAAGCAAGGCAACACTTTGGTTTCTGAAACGTTATTACCCTTTGAAATCGTGAACGAACGTATATGGGATTTAGGTGCAGAAATATTTATTCCTGGTGCAGCCTCAAAATTAGTAACCAAAAACCAAGTTGAACGTATAATAAAAAAAGGAGGCGAAGTTATTGCCTGCGGAGCAAATGTTCCTTTCATAGATGATGAAATTTTCTTTGGGCTAACGGCTAAATTTGCTGATGAAAATATAAGCGTAATTCCAGATTTCATAGCCAATTGTGGTATGGCAAGAGTATTTGCTTACCTCATGCAAAAAGACGTAATGGTAACTGACGAAGCAATCTTTTCAGATGTTTCTAATACTATCAAACAAGCACTGATTGAAACAAAATCAAAAAATAACAAATTAACACAAATTTCAGCAACAGCGCTGACAAATGCCTTAGAAAAATTATCTTTTTGATAAAAATTTAAGTAATTAACAATGCTAAAAGTTATAAAAGTCATTTTTTTACAAAAAAATGTCATATTTATAAAAAAAATCATTGAATAATTTTGTGACAATTAAAAAAAAGACTAATTTTGCGTTTTATTGAAAAATAAATTAAAAAATTATATAATAAATTAAATTAAAAATTCTAATATTTTGTTGACTAAAAATTTAAAATTAAACCCTATGACAAAGAAATTACTTTTCTCAATTCTCTTTGTAGCAACAGCAATAATTGCTAATGCACAAACAAAAAAAGACGCTGCAGCAACAGCCCCTACTGGTGGCTCACGTAGTGCAACAGCAGAACCTATCGAAGTTGGTGTTGGAGCAGGATTATATGTATTCCAAGGTGACTTAGAATACAAACCGTCTTTTGGCTTAAGTGTACACGCTCGTAAATCGTTAGATGCTATCTTCTCTATTCGTGGCGAAGGCTTTTATGGCTTGCTATTAGGTAAAGTACCATCGGAGGCTACAACTGCTGGATATGCCTACGGAGGACCGAATACTAAAAATGGTGACGGTAACAATTCAGATACGAAAGGCAGATTTTTCAATGCCTCAAAAACAACAATGATTAGTGGCGAAGGACAGCTCGTTATTAATCTTACAAGCGTTCGCTTCGATGGTAAAAAAAGACGTTTCACTCCTTACATTTTTGTAGGCGGTGGCGGTGGATACTCAAATACACTTGTAGACGTTGTAAATACTGCTGCAACAAGCACATCTCCAGCAAGTAGTGCACAAAAAGGTGCTGAGTTGGAAGTAGGTGGTCGTTTAACTACTAAATACATTGGTCTTGCCTCTGGTGGTGCTGGTGTTGCTGTAAAAATGACAGAAAAGATATTTTTAGGCTTAGAAGGTAAGGGGTCAATTTTGTTTGGTAAAAGAGCAGATTTAATTGACGGTTATAACTTTGGAGCGCGCGATATTCCTGTATTTTTGAGCGCAAACTTAAATTATATCATCGGTAATGGTCTTCCTGCATTTTATGCAAGCCCTTTCGATCAAATTCAATCTGATATTGCTGAGTTAAAGGCACGTCCTAAGTTCGATCCAACAGATACAGATATGGACGGCGTAATCGATATGTTTGACCAAGAAAAAGCAACTCCTGCTGGTTATGCTGTTGATACAAGAGGTGTTACATTAGATAGCGATGCTGATGGTTATGCAAACTCAAAAGATAAAGAGCCGTATTCTGCTCCAGGTTTCAAAGTAAATGGTGACGGTGTTGCTCAAATGCCAAAACCTAACTACACAACTGAAGCTGATGTTAATCGTATCATTGACGCTAAGTTAGCTGATTTGAAAGCTACATTGAAGCCACAAGCTATTGTAGATTGGTTCTTGCCTATGATTAATTTTGATTTCAATAAGTCAAACATCAAATCTTCTGAATTTGAGAAATTAGCTTACGTAGCAAACGTAATGCAACGCAATGCAGGTGTACGTGTAGCGGTTTCTGGTTACACAGACGCAACATCTTCACAAGGTTACAATGATAATCTTTCTTACAGTCGTTCTGAAGCAGCTATCAATTACTTAACAACTAAGTACGGTATCTCTCGTGATCGTTTTGTATTGGATTACAACGGTGAAAACACAATGATTGTTGATACACAAGCTAAAAACTACATCAATCGTCGTGTAGAATTCCGTGTTGCTCAATCAGGTGACGTAGAAAAAGGTCGTCCGTCAGGCAGCACTTCTCCAGTAGAAGTTGCTCCTACAAAGAAAGCACCTAAATTCAAAGGAACAAAAGAGGCTGGCTATTAGTCAAAATCATAAAAATAGTTAAAAAGAGAAGTAGGCAAAATCTACTTCTCTTTTTTTTATTGGAAATTTTAAAAATTACCCTATATTTGCAATTAAATAGCAAAACGCTTATTTTACTTATTTAATCTACTAAAAAAATGAAAAAATTATTTTTAATACCCATCGTAATTCTACTATTTTTAAGCCATACACAAGCACAAGTTTCCATTTCTCGTGTGAAATTTGGCATACAAGCAAGTCCGACTTTTAGTTGGATGAGTACAAGCGATAATGCCATTAAAGGAAGCGGAGTTAATACAGGACTACGTCTTGGTGTTACCGCAGATTATTATTTTTTAGAAAATTATGCAATAAGTACAGGATTAGGTTTTGCTTTTAATCAAGGCGGGAAACTTATTCATGATGAAGGAGGCAATTTTTTGTCAAAATCAAGTACATTGAGCGACCCAAGACTTAAATCTTTATCAAATGGTGTCAAAATTCGCTATCACGCTCAATATTTAGAAATACCAATTGGTCTTAAATTACGGACACAACAATTTGGTTATTTACGTGCCTTTGCAGAAGCTCCTGTTTTTACAGTTGGTATTAGAACACAAGCAAGAGGAGATATTGAAGACCCGATACACGGACCACCTTTTTTAAAAGAAGACATAAAAGCTGATGTTAATCCTCTCGCATTATCTTGGGGCTTCGGAGGCGGAGTTCAATATGACCTAAGCCCGAGTACTGCAGTAGTCGCTGGTTTGTATTTCCAAAAAGGTTTTATAGACGCAACTCGTGATGGAAATGCAAAAAAAGCAAGCGGTAAAGATGAAAACTCTAAAGGAAGTATTGGGAATATCACACTCAGAATAGGTATTGTTTTTTAAAATAAAAATAAATTTAATCAAAATAAAATATTAATAATATGTCATTTGAAATAGAAGGAAGATTGCACAAAGTATTTGCAACTGAGAAAAAAACAGAATCTTTTCAAGCAAGAGAGTTCGTATTAGAAATAGCAAGTGGAAATTATCCACAGGTTATAAAATTCCAAGTAACACAAGACAAATGTGCCACACTTGATAGCTACAACGAAGGCGACGCAGTAAAAGTATATTTTGATTTGCGTGGAAGAGAGTGGAATGGAAAATATTTGACTAACTTAAACGCATGGAGAGTGGAAGCAAGTACAGGAGAAGCTGTTTCAAGTCAGCCGATGCAACAGAATAGTGCGCCTGTATCACGTACTTCTGCTCCACCTGCTGCAAATCAATTCCCAAGTGTAAGTGACGAACCACCAATGCCTTTTGGCGATGACTTACCATTTTAAGTAGGCGTATAAAAATAATCGACAACTTTTTGTCGCTGTGAAAACAATTGTAATAAAATTACAATGAAGAGAAAACACCTTTTTTCACTCCTTTTTATTGTTTTGTTGGGCAGAAGCAGCAATGTTTTTGCCCAACAAATCTTTATAGGTATGGGAGTTGTACTTGATAATTCGTTCAGAGAGTGGCAAGTTGCCTTAAATGATGAAGATTTTGAAGCTAAAATTACCCAACGTTGGCAAATGCAAAACGATTGGACAGAGTGGGATGTTTCTTGGGGCAAAAAGTATGGTGTAATTCGCCAAAAGTGGAAAAATGACCCCTCTCAATGGGAGCTTCGACTAAATGACGACATAATTACGATGCGAACGCACTGGGGCAAAGACATCAACGAATGGATTATTAGCGATGGGAAGCAAGAGCTCATTTTAGCAACTCAGTACAACAGTCAGCCACAAGTTTGGGAAGTAAAAAAAAGTAAAAATGGGAAATTTAAAATTGCCATGTATTATGACAACGACCCAAGAGATTGGGAGATTATTGATGATTTAACGCAAGACATTAGCGATGCAATGAAAATAGCGACAACTTTTATTGCGGTTTTTCATAGTAGTCCAAAGAAATAAACAAATTTTTAAAAATTTATTTAAGAAGTGTAATTTTTTATTTTATGTACAAAGGAAAAAAAGTAGTGGCAGTTCTACCTGCTTACAATGCAGCTTTGACACTCGAAAAAACCTACCAAGAAATACCTTTTGACCTCGTAGATGAGGTAATTCTTTGTGACGATGCAAGTAAAGACAACACGGCGGAGTTAGCAAAACGTCTTGGTATTCAGCATGTTATCATTCACGAAAAAAATAAAGGTTATGGCGGAAATCAAAAATCTTTATACAACAAAGCCTTAGAAATAGGCGGCGACATCGTAATTATGCTACATCCTGACTATCAATATACACCAAAATTAATCCCTTCAATGGTAAATATTATTGGAGAAGATTTGTATCCTGTCGTGTTGGGTTCTCGTATTCTTGGGAAAGGTGCGCTCAAAGGTGGTATGCCTATGTACAAATATATTGCCAATCGTTTTTTGACATTTTCTCAAAATGTTTTAGTAGATCATAAACTTTCAGAGTATCATACGGGATACAGAGCGTTTAGTCGTTCTGTCTTGGAAGGTATTAATTTTAATGAAAACTCAGACGACTTTGTATTTGATAATGAAATGCTTTCTCAAATTATCTATGCCGATTTTGGCATTGCAGAAGTAACTTGTCCTACCAAGTATTTTGATGAAGCTTCGTCTATTAATTTTTCAAGAAGTATGAAATACGGACTGGGCGTTTTGCGTGTTTCGCTCAATCATCGTTTGAATAAAATTGGCATTTTAAATTTGAAGATGTATAAAAAATGAAAATATTCTCCTTAGAAAAATATAACTTATACTTAGGAAATATTCAAGACGCATTCGCTATTTTTTCTACCGAAAAATATTCGCAAATTATTATTTTATGCGATAAAAACACAAGGCAATTTTGCTTGCCTAAAACAATACAATACATTGACAATCAGAAGATTAAATTTGTAGAAATTGAAAGTGGAGAACATCATAAAACACTCGAAACCTGCCAAAAAATTTGGTCATCTATGATGCTCGAACAAACAGATAGAAAGGCATTGATGATTAATTTGGGAGGTGGCGTTATTGGAGATATGGGTGGATTTTGCGCTGCTACTTTCAAGCGAGGTATTGATTTTATCCAAATTCCAACAACGTTACTTTCACAAGTAGATGCCTCTATTGGTGGAAAATTGGGTATAGATTTTCAAGGTATAAAAAACTCAATTGGTATTTTTGACGACCCCAAAGCTGTTTTTATTGACCCAATTTTTTTGCAAACGCTGTCTAAAAGAGAGATCAGAAGCGGTTTTGCTGAAATCATAAAACATACCTTAATTGCAGATAAATCTAAATGGGAAATGCTATCGCAATACGCTGATTTAAAAAGTATTAACCTTCCCGAATTTATAGAACATTCTCTTTTGGTCAAAAAATCAATCGTAGAAAAAGATCCTTTCGAACAAAATATCCGAAAAGCACTCAATTTTGGACATACAATAGGGCATGGTATAGAAAGTTATTTTCTCGAAACCGAAAATCCTTTATTGCATGGAGAGGCTATCGCAATAGGTATGATTTGCGAAGCCTATTTATCGGTAAAAAAATCAACCTTACAAACCGTTGATTTACAATCTCTTACAGATTTTATTATTTCTATTTTTGGTAAAATAAAAATTCCAATAAATGTCTATGAGCTGCTTTTGACAACGATGCGACAAGACAAAAAAAACGAAATAGAAAGTATCAATTGTACACTTTTGAGCAAAATTGGAACTTTTGAAATCAATCACACTATCGAAGAAACCTTAATTATAGAAAGTTTAGATTTTTACAACAGTTTATAAAATATTTTCTTTCAAAAACAGTCTAAATAGTTTGAATTGCTATACAGTTTTAGCAGAATAAAGTTGTATCTTAAAAATAATCTATGTTAGAGGTAATTAATTTAAAGAAAACATACAAAAGCGGTGACAAAGAATTGACCGTTTTAGAAAGTGTAAATTTTAGTATCGGAGCAGGAGAAACATTTGCAATAGTTGGACCTTCGGGAAGCGGAAAAACAACTCTTCTTGGGCTTTGCGCTGGTTTAGACCAATCTTCGTCAGGTTCTGTAATCATAAATGGAGTTTCGTTAGATAATTTGAGTGAAGATGCGCGAGCTGCTGTTCGGAATCAGCACGTAGGTTTTATTTTTCAAAATTTCCAACTCATTCCTACGCTCACAGCACTCGAAAATGTCATGGTTCCTATGGAATTGCGTGGTGAAAAAAACGTAAGCAAACGTGCTATGGAACTTTTAGAAAAAGTTGGTTTAGCATCTCGTTCACATCATTATCCTACACAACTTTCGGGTGGAGAGCAGCAACGAGTTTCACTTGCAAGGGCTTTTTCAAACAATCCGAAAATACTTTTTGCAGACGAACCTACGGGCAACCTTGATGCAGAAACAGGCAAAATAGTAGAAGAATTGCTCTTTAATCTCAATAAAGAAAGTGGTACAACACTCGTTTTGGTTACACACGATATAGAACTGGCTGCCAAAACAAATAGAATTATTAGATTGAAAGGTGGTGTGGTGCAATAATCTTAAAAAAATTACAAATTGAAAATCTCTTTCTATTTTTCTTTTTTTGCAAAAGAAAAAGCGTTTTTAATATATCGCATAAATTATACATACGACAAAAGCTATTTAGATATATTCTAAATAGTTTTTTTTTAGATATATTGCAAACATTTTTAAGCAAAAAAGCATTATTGTCATTACATTTGCAAGTAAAATTTGAATATTAAAAATTATAAATAAAAACGTAAAACAAAACAATGAATTGGTTTTCAGCATTTCTAACATCTTCGATTGGTCGCAAAGTAGTCATGGGCGTAACGGGCTTATCTCTTATTGCATTTCTTTTGGTACACTGTGGTATCAACGCTTGTATATTTTTAAACGATGGTGGAGAAACTTTTAACAAAGCGGCACATTTTATGGGGTCGAACTTCTTTATCCGTGCAGCAGAAATAGGTCTTTTCGGTGGTATTATTTTACATGCTGTACAAGGACTTTTGCTTTGGGCAGACCAAAAAAAACGTCGTCCTGTAGGTTATGAAGTAGCAGCGGGAAGTGCGACAAGCAAGTGGTACTCTCGTTCTATGGGTTTACTTGGTACAATTATTTTGTTGTTTCTCATCATGCACCTTTACCATTTTTGGGTACCTTCTCGTATCACTGGTTTGAGTGAAGTAATGATTGATGGCGAGCCACATCACAATCTTTATGGCGAGATGCAAATCATTTTTGAATCACTTTGGGTAGTCGTTTTGTACGTTTTTGCAGTAATTTCCTTGGCTTATCATTTATTGCACGGTTTCCAAAGTGCGTTTCAAACAATGGGCTGGAATCACCGTCAATATACGCCAATTATTAAGGCAATAGGTTTTGGTTACTCTATCATTATCCCAATAATCTTTGCTTTGATGCCGATTTTGATGCACTTCAAAATTATTGAATAAATTTTTATTTAAGTTTTTATAAAAGTAAGTAACGTGTAAATAAGTATAATTAAATGGCACTAAATTTTGTAAAAAATTGATTATCAGCTATTTATAATTTTACATTATTATTTATTGCAAATGTAGATTATACAATTATTAATTTTTAGCAAAAAAATAAAATTGAAAGTATATGGCACTTAACAGTAAAATTCCAGCAGGTCCGATGGACACACGTTGGACGAATTATAAATCGTCAGTGAAATTAGTAAATCCTGCAAATAAGCGCAAATTAGAAATAATTGTAGTAGGAACAGGATTGGCAGGAGCTTCGGCAGCAGCTTCTTTGGGTGAAATGGGCTATAAAGTAAAAGCATTTTGCTTTCAAGACAGCCCTCGTCGTGCGCACTCGATTGCAGCGCAAGGCGGTATTAATGCAGCTAAAAATTATCAAAATGATGGCGATAGCGTACATCGTTTGTTTTACGATACTATAAAAGGCGGCGATTATCGTGCTCGTGAAAGTAATGTTCACCGTTTGGCAGAAGTTTCTACTTCTATCATCGACCAATGTGTAGCGCAAGGCGTTCCGTTGGCTCGTGAATACGGTGGATTGTTGAGTAACCGTTCTTTTGGCGGTACTCAGGTGCAACGTACTTTTTATGCAGCAGGTCAAACTGGTCAGCAATTGTTGATTGGTGCATACCAAGCCCTTGAACGTCAGGTTGCTTTGGGTAATGTAGAAATGTTTGCTCGTCACGAAATGTTAGATGTAGTGACTATCGAAGGAAAAGCTCGTGGAATTATCGCACGTAATTTGATTACAGGCGAACTAGAGCGTCACGGAGGACACGCTGTTTTGTTGTGTACAGGTGGTTACGGAAACGTATTTTACCTTTCTACAAATGCTATGGGAAGTAATGTCACAGCAGCTTGGAAAGCACATAAAAAAGGAGCATATTTTGGAAATCCTTGTTTTACACAAATTCACCCAACTTGTATTCCTGTAAGTGGTGATCATCAGTCAAAGCTAACTTTGATGTCAGAATCATTGCGTAACGACGGTCGCATTTGGGTGCCACTAAAACAAAATGATACCCGTCCTGGTAACGAAATTCCAGAAGGAGAAAGAGATTATTACTTAGAGCGTCGTTACCCTGCATTCGGAAATCTTGTGCCTCGTGATGTGGCTTCTCGTGCTGCAAAAGAGCGTTGTGATGCTGGTTATGGCGTAGGAACTTCTAAAATGGCGGTTTTCTTAGACTATGCTGATGCGATTCAACGTTATGGTAAAATCGAAGCTGGAAAACGTGGCTTAGTCAATGCCGATGCAGCGACTATTACACAAATGGGTAAAGATGTCGTAAAAGAAAAATACGGCAATTTATTTGATATGTATGCCAAAATCACAGGCGAAAATCCTTACGAAACGCCAATGCGTATTTACCCTGCGGTTCACTATACAATGGGTGGACTTTGGGTAGATTACGAGCTAATGACCACAGTAACAGGACTTTATGCACTTGGTGAGGCGAATTTTTCAGACCATGGAGCAAACCGTTTGGGTGCATCTGCACTCATGCAAGGCTTGGCAGATGGTTACTTTGTAATTCCTTACACAATAGGAAATTATTTAGCTGGCGAACTCGCAACGACTGCTATTCCGACAGACCAACAAGCGTTTGTAGATGCTGAAAAAGCAGTTCGTGAGCGTTTGGAAAAATTCATGAACATAAAAGGTACAAAATCCGTAGATTATTTCCACAAAAAATTAGGAAAAATAATGTGGGATAAATGCGGAATGGCACGTGATGCAGAAGGTTTGACTTGGGCTATCGATGAAATTCGTAAGTTACAAGTAGAATTTTGGAGCGATGTGCGTATTCCAGGAGATTTGGACAGTTTTAATCCTGAATTGGAAAAAGCAGGTCGAGTAGCTGACTTCTTAGAATTAGGCGAATTAATGTGTATAGATGCACTTAGTCGCAATGAAAGTTGTGGCGGACACTTCCGTGAAGAATCTGCAACACCAGAAGGCGAAGCAGACCGCAAAGATGATGAGTTCGCTTTTGTATCGGCTTGGGAGTTCAAATCTATGAACAACTACGAGTTGCACAAAGAAGATTTGACTTTTGAAGTAGCAAAACCATCTAAGAGAAATTACGCATAATAGTTTCACTTAGTTAAGTAACGTGTGACTAATAAGTTGTGGATTTATGGTTAGTATATTAGAAGATAGACGAGCTAAATTTGAAGTTCAATGCAGCGCATTGGGCTGAAAATTTAGTTAAGTATAGCTTTTAATAGGCAACCAAGAAACACAAGTTATTATTTACACGTTAATAAAGCAACAAACAATTACAAAAAATATAAATTTTACGACAAAAATTTTACAATTATGTCAGCAGATGGAATGAATCTGACGCTAAAAGTTTGGCGACAAAAAAATAATAAATCAGCGGGAGCTTTTGAAACTTATCCTGTTTCAGGTATTTCAAAAGATATGTCTTTCTTAGAAATGTTCGACGTATTAAACGAGCGACTTATCACAGAAGGAAAAGACCCCGTTGCTTTTGATCACGATTGCCGTGAAGGTATTTGCGGTATGTGTTCTATGTATATCAATGGTCGTGCGCATGGCCCTTGGTCAGCGAATACGACTTGTCAGTTACACATGAGAGCCTACAACGAAGGCGATACTATCGTGGTAGAACCTTGGCGTTCGGTAGCATTTCCTGTTGTGAAAGATTTGGCAGTAAATCGCAGTGCATTTGACCGTATTATACAATCTGGTGGTTATATTTCTATCAATACAGGAAATGCTGTTGATGCGAATGCGATGCCAGTAGAAAAATCTAAGGCAGATGCAGCTTTCATGGCAGCAGCCTGTATTGGTTGTGGTGCTTGTGTAGCAGCTTGTCCAAACGGCTCAGCGATGTTGTTTACATCAGCAAAAGTATCTCACTTAGCGTTATTGCCACAAGGAGAACCTGAGCGTCAGAGCCGTGTAGTGAACATGGTTCGTCAGATGGACAACGAAGGTTTTGGTATGTGTTCCAACACAGGTGCTTGCGAGGCGGAATGTCCAAAAGGTATTTCTCTAATGAACATAGCGTTGATGAATAGAGAATATACTTCAGCTATTTTTGGTGGTGACGCAATGTAAGGAATAAGAAAAATAATATGCCTTTTTAAAAGCATATTGTTTGATAAATAATATAAAAATAGCCCAATTTTTGCAATATTGTAAAAATTGGGCTGTTTTTATATTATTCTTTATTTTTTAGATAATGCGTAATACATTTCGATTTCGCCTTTATTTTTTGCAGGAAGTTTACCTCTGTATAAACATTCGTAATCATATTTTACGACCCAATAAGTAGATTCCGAAATATTTACTTTTCCTGGCTCACAGTTTTGCTCCATACGAGCTGCGATATTTACAGTATCGCCCCAAATATCGTAGGCAAATTTTTTGCTTCCTACTACACCTGCTACAACTGCGCCTGTATGTATGCCAATTCTTGCTTCAAAATAAGGCAAATCTCTTGCCATACGATCATGTTTGTAATCTTCCAAAAACTCTTGCATTTCGAGTGCTGCACGAACCATTTTCCCTGCCGAACCGCCAGCCGAAGTTAAGCCCGTAGCACACATATAAGCATCTCCAATAGTTTTTATTTTTTCAATATTATACTGTCCTATAATGAAATCAAATGCTTTGAAACAATAATCCAACTCTTGTACAAGCTGCTCGGGTGTAAGCTGTTCAGATATTTTTGTAAAATTTTTGAAATCTGTAAAAAGTACAGTTGCATCTTTATATTGTCTTGCTTGCGCTTTGCCGTCCCGTTTCAACTCTTCTGCAATTGATGGCGGCAAAATATTCAAAAGTAGCTCATCGGAGCGTTGTCGTTCGTCTTCTATTTGTTTATTTTTATTTTCGAGTGCTTTTGCAGATTTTTTCTTTTGCTGATAACGAGTGAAAAAGATACCTGCCAATGCCAAAACAAATAGTGAGATACCAGCACCAAGGTATTTGGTTTTAGTCAATTGCTCGTCTTTTACAGCCAAATCTTTTACATTATCAAGCGAATCCAATTTTTGTTGTTTTTTCAAACCAGAAATAATCAACTGACGGCGCTCTGCTAAAAGTTTAGTTTTGGCTTGCTCTGCTGACATATTATTGATTTCACTTTCTTTGGAGTTAATTTGTTGTTCTACATCTTGTCGTTGTCTTTCCATCTGACGCTGAACATCTGCAAACTTAGCTTTCTCTCCGCCCAGCTTTTCCTCTAAATTAGAAGCTGAACCAGCCCTTTGACGCAACTGTGTATTTTCGCTTTGCAAACGCTCATTTTCTTTTGCCAATTGTTGCCAACGGGCATTATCTGCGCCACTATTGTTACTATTGTTTTGTACTGGTGATGGCTGATTTTTCAAGCTACTTCCTCCTGTTTTTTTCTTTAATAAATCGGCAGCAAAAAGCCCATACTTAGCTGCTTCTTTGAAGTCATTTTCACGTTGTGCATTGCTAATTAACTGTTTGTAGCACTCCGAAGCCAACCCATAATCGCCGTAGTTTTCTGCATGTTTTTCGCAACGTTCTAATTTTGCCTTGGCATTAGGGTAACTTCTCAGTGCCATATACGCTTCTGCCCCAACCCAAGAGGACTGCGCCATCATTTGCTGATTACCCAGCGCACTTGCCAAATCGTATGCTTTTTGAGCATAAGCAGCACCTTTCCGAGAATCTCCGTCTTTGTTTTGTTGTGCAATTTGCATAGCGATTTGCATCTGCTCTTGTTTTGTGGCAGCTTTTGCAAATTGACTTTCCAGCGATTGTGCGTATATTTGATTAGAAAAGAATAAAAATATTGCCAGTAAATTGATGTATCTCATTGTAATTAGGCGTATGAAAGTAATCGACATTTTTGTCGTTGTGAAAATAACATAAGCAACTGACTAAAAGGAGATTACGTTGTTATTCTTACAACGACTTCCAAATTAAAAATGTCATTTATTTTAGCTCCTCTACTTATGTAAATATTTTGGAAATGCAAAGAAACGGATTTTTTCTTAATATTTTATTCCGCAATCAAATTTTCCATACTCCGCATCATCAAATATGCCAAATAGCTTTCATCGTGATTTAGAATACCAAGTCGATTGTTGGTAAGATGAAAAAAATCACTGTATATTTCCCACAATAGGTAGTCTTGTGCTTCCAAAGTAGTCTGGAAGTTGATTTGATATTGTGCTGGTCTTTCTTCCAATAATTCTTGCGCTTCTGCGAGCATAAATTCTTGTTTAGAAAAACGACAAGCAGCATGCCACTCATTCAAATACTCTTCATCAAAGCCTACATCTTCTAACAAAATGCCCCAAAAGGCAGCATGATAACTCATCAATGATTCTCCTTGCTCTATGAAAGCCTGCTCAAAAGTATTGATAATGGTTTCATTTTGCTGTGTCTGTTGCGCTTGTGTGATGCGTTCCCGCTGAATACTCAACGGCAGCCAATGATAAAAAACTTCTTTAAAAAAATTTTTTGCTGTAAAAATATCAAAACCTACCGCATGGACAAAACTTAAATGCAACTTTATTGCTACGCCCAAGGCTTGCTCATAACTCCATTTTTTCAATCCGATATTTTCCATACTTTCAAGCACGGCTTGTGACGAATTAAAAAAATGCTTTTCTACAATCTTCATACCATAAGTACCAGCATAACGTGACGTTTCTGGCTCATAATCAACAAATTGTACGCTATTATTAGGTTGCCAAACGGCATCTGGAAGTACATTTTTTTGATAATTAGGCTCGTTTCTATTAGATGGTTTTCTATCAAAAAAATTAGAAAAGTGACTTTCAATATTGGGTTTCAGTATTTTTTCCAACGTTTGCGCTTCGCCATAAAAACGCAACCGAACGTGTGGGCCTCGCTCCCAATAACGTATGAAAAAGTAACGCTCCGCTGCACCCGAGCCAAGCACTGTATCGCAATAAGGTTTTATTATTTTAATCAGAAATTCTTCCCATGGCTCTTCATAGTACAAGCGTACTTCTATCCATGCGTTTTCTTTTGTAGTTACCATAATGTGTGTAGTATAAAAACGCCACAATATACGATATTTTTATAATATATTAAATAAATATTTTATGTGTGTTATGTGATAATATTGATGTTTTACAACCCAGCCTGCACTTTTCGTTTTTGTCAAAAAATAAAATGATTTTCCATCAGCACATGAGCGAAAGTATCTGCTACGGGCGTAATGTATTTGATGTACTTTTCTAAAAAATACGCAGGATTTTCTTTTTTTGTAAAAATCCTTGTTCCGTTGATACCTCTATTGTAGATGTGATAGTAGGTATCGGGTTGCAAAGGGTCAGTATTTTTTTCATACGAGGTTCAAAACCTCACTGACGTTAATAGGTAACCGTTGTATACACCACACTACGACTTCAATAAAATTTTTTTTGTACCCTTTGTCAGCAAGAGTTAGTTTTAAATTTGGACTTGTTTTATCTAAAATTGGTAGCACCTCTATCCTGCGATACCGTCTGAAATATTAGCGGCACAAACATAGATAGCCAAAGGTAATCCAAGCGTATCCACTACAATCGTACGTTTGCGACCGTTGATATATTTGTTACCGTCAATGCCAACGTCTTGATGTGTCAATATTCCAATTTTAACACTTTGACTATCAATAGCAATTGCATGAGCATTTCAACCTTATCTAACTCGTTCATCTTCAACTAATTGTGCTAATATAGCATCAAAAGAACCATTGTTTTTCCACTTGCGAAAGTAATAATAAACACTGCCCCAAGAACCATATACTTTATCTGTATTACGCCATTGAAAACCAGTTCGAGTAATTTTTAAGATGCAATTTAATACATCTCGTAAATCTTTTTTTATTTTACGTGTAGTTACAATAAAACCTTTTATTTTTGCCCATTGGGTTATAATAAAGAATATTAAGATATTGGAAACATTACTGTAAAATGATATGTACAACAAAAAAAATCCCTGACTATCATATTGATAATCAAGGATTTAGGTTGTAGCGCGAGGCGGGCTTGAACCGCCGACCTTGCGATTATGAATCGCACGCTCTAACCAGCTGAGCTACCGCGCCACTATAAAGGCAAGAAGCCTTTTTGCGAGTGCAAAGGTAAGTTAGTTTTTCTAATTATCAAATTTTTTTGGTATATTTTCATTACTTTTATTCTCTTTTAAAATGTTTAAGAATAATTCTCTTGAAATTGCTTTTGCTCCAAGCGATGCCAAATGTGGCGTTTCTTGCTGACAATCAATGAGTTGGAAGCCGTCTGTAATCAATTTTTTGACCAAAGTGATAAACCCAAATTTGGAGGCGTTACTTACTTTTGCGAACATACTTTCTCCAAAAAAAACTTTTCCCGAAGCAATACCGTACAAGCCACCGACCAAATCGTCGCCTTCCCAAACTTCTACCGAGTGCGCAATGCCCATTTTATATAAATCTGTATAGGCATTTATCATGTCTTCGATAATCCAAGTTCCTGTTTGTCCTTTGCGTGAAATTGCGCTACAATTGCGCATCACTT
>JANMGN010000044.1:0-23929 GCA_031374645.1 Chitinophagales bacterium
CTATTTTAATTGCCATTTTTTTAAATTTTGAAACAAAAATATGCCCTTATTTCCATAAAACATGACTTCTTTTACTATTTTTACAACCTATTTTGAACCTTTTACTTTATCACTTAATATTTTACAGTAAGAAAAATATTAGAAATATCAAAAAATTAATTAAATTTTGTTATGTTTGCCAAATGTTTGTAGCGTTTCAATAAGGTAATCTAAGAAAATATGGCAAAGAAAAATAAATTATTTGACGATTGGACAACCTAAGAGGTGCGTATTTAGTAAAAAACCAAATTAAAATGAAACGCTCCCTATTACTACTCTCTTTCTATGCCTTTTTTGCTTTAAATGTTGTTTGCTCACAATTAAGAATTAATCTGGACAGTTTGTCAATTTTTTGCGATAATTATGCATCTGATGATACCATAAAATTAAAAACACTCATCAAAATATCAGAAGGCTACCAAAGTAAAAATCAACTTAAAGGTATTGCTTTTGGTGAAAAAGCAATAGAATTGGCGAATCAACTTGGCAATAAAAACTTACTTGCCAATGCCTACCAAGCGACTGGTAAAAATTTGGTACGCAATAGCCGTTATCCAGATGCCTTGGTAATGTATGGAAAAGCATTAGAGATTCAAAAAAATGCCAATAATCAGGCGGCAATCGGTAGGATTTACGGTGAGATGGGTGTGCTGTATCGGCGTAACGGAGATATTTCCAATGCGGTGAAAATGTATGAGTTGTGTATGCCATTATTGGAGAAAAACAATCAACAAAAAGAAATTGCAGTAGCTTACAATAATATGGGAACTGTCTATATGAACACTTCTGACTATCTGCTTGCTATCAATTTTCTTCAAAAAGCCATAAGTGTTAATGAAAGAATAGGTGAATTAGAGCTACTCGCCGTCAATTTAAATAATATGGGCTATCTTCAAATTCTACTATCAGATTACAACGCAGCACTGATTAGTCTGAACAAAGCATTGGAGATTAATCAAAAATTAGACAATAAAATGTGGATAGCCATGCACAATGATAATATTGGTTTGGCGTATTTGGGTTTGAAACAATACGACAAAGCCTTAGCGATTCTCCATAAAGCATTAGCGATTAACGAAGAAATTGGGAATAATACCAGTGTGAGCGTCAATTTGAATAATATTGGTAAAGTACAAATTGCACTTGGCAAGTATTCCGAAGCAAGCATTGCTCTATTCCGAAGTCTTGAGATAAGTTCAAAAGCGAGTGATCGCTATGATCAGGGTTTGGCTTATTGTCAATTAGGAACAGCCTATGAACAATCCACGGTTGCCTTGAAAGATGGTGCTAATCGTTCGGAACGCCTAAAAAGAGCTATTTTTTATTATCAAAATGCTTTGGACATCAGTGCAATCACAAAAACTATCGAAACTCAAAGTGCTTCGTGGCAAGGTCTGAGTAAGGTTTATAAAGAGCAAGGTTTGTACTCAAAAGCTTATGATGCTTTTGAGAAACATGTCACTCTGAAAGATAGCATTGGCGGTGCAGAAATTAAAAAACAAGTGGCAGTAAAAGAAATTAAATACGAATACGATAAAAAGGAAACTAAATTCAAGTATGAGCAGCAACTGACCGCAGGCGAATTGGAAAAACAACAGATTTTGACTTTGCAGCAAGAACAAACCCTAACACTCAAAGAGCAATCATTAGCCCTTATCAACAAAGATTTGCTGCTTTCTAACAAAGAAAAAGACTTGGCATATTTGGCGTTTCTCAAAGAACAAGCCGAAAAACAAGAAAAAACGAAAGAACTTTCTCTTTCCGAAGAACGTGAAAAAGGAAAAGAAAAAGATTTGACTTTGAAAAACCTCGAACTCTCGGCACAACAAAAACAAAACCTTTATTTGGGTTTATTTTCCTTATTGTTGTTAGGTGGTTTAGGCACATTATTGTATTTTTATACCACATTGAAAAAACAAAAAAACATCATTACACAGCAAAATGAACTCAATGAACATACAATTGCTATTTTATCGCACGACATCAAAGAACCATTATTGGGCGTAAAATTATTGTTAAAAAAACTCAATAAAGATGACCCTTTTGTGGCGCAGGCTTCACAAAGTTTAGAAAATCAAATTAACTCTGTGAATGGCATTTTGACTAACTTATTGAAAATGAAGAAGTTATCTTTATTAAAAAAAGATAAAAACGCTTCTGCAAATGTCAATACAGTTATCAAGAATGTGATACAAGAATTAAGCATAGCTATTCAAAGTAAAGCACTGATTATCAATAATGAATTGAGCGATGAGCTAAACATTCCAATTGCACCAGAAAAATTACAAATCGTCGTACATAATTTATTGTCAAATGCGGTAAAATACAGTTTTTCGCATCAAATTATTCGTATCTTTCAAGAAGGCAACGGTTTTTCGATACAAGATTTTGGCATAGGACTTTCGCCCGAACAGCGCAGTAAAATCATGCGTGAGGTGACCGCTTCGCAGCAAGGCACAAATAAGGAGCGAGGCAATGGTATGGGACTTTTTCTCGTTGGTGCAATGTTACAAGGCGAGCAAATAAAAGTTTTGTTTGATTCGCCAGAGATTGGTGGTACGATTGCTAAGGCGGTGTGGAATCAATAAAAAAACCAAGCCTTTCGTTAGAAAAACTTGGTCTTATTCGGATAAATATGAAAAAACGCTACTTTTTTGTTGCTATAAAATAATAATTCACAGCGGCGTTTTATCAAAAAAACATCCTTTTTAAAAAGCGAAGAATAAGTATAAATTCCATTGGTAAAATAATTAAAAGTGAATAATTAAAAATGAAAATGAATAATATAAGTAACTGATAATCAATTATTTATATTCAAAAAAAACTTCCTTACTCCTCATTTTTCTCTATCTTCGCACCACCTTCTACGGTAAGTGTTCCTTCATTGCGGCGACGATTAACGACTTTTTCAGTAGCATAAATATCAGCTTCGCAGCCGTCACGCAGACTTATTGCTGCCGTTTTTACCTCAAACTGACGAGCATTGAGTTCTGAATTATCGCTCAAAATAGCTTCCAGATTTTCGCCCTTTCCTTTCAAAACTATACTCGAATTATCGTCTGCATTGAGCAACAATTTTTTCACATCTACATCACTTTCAAGTTTGAAATCTCCTTCGAGGTCGTACCTCATTTCAGCTTGTGAAAAACCAGAAATACTGGCTTCTCGAATATTTTTCAAGTCTAAAACTTCTAATTTTGGTGTAGTGATGACGACTGTTGTTTTGTCATCATTATCGCCATCTTCGTCTTGCTCTATGCGCAACGTATTGCCCGTTTTTTCGACTTCAAAACCTTTTACAGCATCAGCATCACCTTTGATTTGTACGTCATATTTTTCGCCATATCGAACGACAACTTTTGTATAACCTTTGATGCTTATTTTTGTAAAATCAGTCAATGAAACATTTTTTGTAAAATTTTCTTTACTCAATATTTCAGGACTAATCATCTCGCCATCTTTCATTTGCCAAGTGTAACCGTCGGCATCTCGGTTGCGATAATGTCGGTCGTGATGATTAAAACGGACGATTTTTCCAGTACCTTCTATCAATTTTACGTATTTTCCTTCGGGAACAAACAAAGTCATTTCGATGCGCTGTCCACGATATTTTGTATTTGCAAGTGTAAAAGACGTAGGCAAAAACAAGGTTTTGTAATCCAAACGAGGCTGATATTCAATAGCACTTGCAAGGCTTTCTGCTTCGTCACGTGTACTTCCGTTCGATCTACTTTCCTTTACTAATTTATATTCGTTGCCTGTACTTGGCTCAAAATTCAGCTCAATAGATGCGTTCAACATCTTATCTTTATCAAATTTAAAATCGCCAAAATTGGTATGAATATCTTGAAAACGATTATTTCTATCCAAGTCAATTGTCAGCGTATCAGAAGGCAAAGTCACACTAAACACATCTTGTTTTACGCCACCTTCATCGTTAAATTCAGAGCCAAAAGTTGCGCCCAAAACACCCAAACTAATCCCATTGAGCAACCAAAACAAACCAATACCAGTGGACCAATAGTTACTTATTTTTATTTTAAAAAACACTCGGGCAAAAAATAAACCTATACCCAAAAGTCCAAGTCCAATGACAAAAAACATATTTACAAAAGCCAAATTACCCAAAAAACTATTGTCGCCGAAGGCAAAATGAGAAAAAGGATAACCTGCCTTTGCGCCTATACCCAAAGCAACCCAAAGTATCGCTAAAATGATAAACGCAATCACTCCAAAAATAAAAATAAATGGTTTTGAAATCACTTTAAGGGTATTGATAATCCCGTAAAAAATTTGCCCCATAAAAGAAAAACCATCTGCAACAACGCCTTTTGCGCCAGTATTTGTTGCAAAATTTTGAGCCGTTCCACCTTTTATATTATTAGAAATATTATTAAATTCTTCTTCTACGACTTTTGCAATATTCTCTACATTGATAGGTTTTCCACGCATCGCCAAACGGTCAGCAGAGCTTTGAGCCTCTGGTAAAATAATCAAAAGCAAAAAATACAACATAAAACCTACACCAAAACCAAAAAACGCTATGGCAAAACCAATACGTACCCAAAGTGGATCTTGTACGCCAAAATAAGCAGCTACACCAGCACAAACACCTCCGAAAACCTTATCATCTGGGTCACGAAAAAGGCGTTTGCCAGTTTGATATTCCTGTTTGAATTTGTCGTAAGCACTGTCTGTCGCAGTCGAGTTTCCAGTAGCTTGTCCGTCAATAGATTCTGCTCCAAACTCCTCTGGTTTTCCCATGATAGCAATAGCAGCATCTACATCAGCAGTAGAAATGATAGTTCGAGAGCCGAGTTTTTCTCCAAAAATCTCTGCCAAACGAGTTTCTATGTCGCTGATAATCTCTTGATAACTCTGATTTGCTTTGAAATGACGACGAATGGAATCCAAGTAACGATTCAAAATCTCGTAAGCATCATCGTCTATCGTGTATGGATAACCGCCCAAATTTATAGTGAGTATCTTATTCATTGTATATTTATTTTGAGCTAAATATTTCTAATATTAAATTAGAGAATTTAGTATTTTGATTTTTAAAAATTGTTTTGCTTAAATAAAAAAATACGTAATAATGAAGGAACAATTCTGAATGATGAATTTTATAAATCGTTCATTATCAATTTATTATAAAAAAAATTATTTATGTTTTTTAAACACTTTGTAAATCTGGAACAATCATTTTTTCAGATTGAGCCTCTACGACAATTGCATTGTGTGTTAGCTTTTCTACTGATTTTACCAATTCGAGCCAACCTTTGTGCAACTCTTGTAAAGAATTTCGACCGATTTCTGTCAGTTGATAATATTTTCTTGGTGGCCCTTGCAGCGATTCTACCCAACGGTATTCGAGCAGTCCAGCATCTTTGAGCCGTGTAAGTAGCGGATAAAGCGTTCCTTCCACGACTATCAATTCCGAAGATTTTAGCTTTTCGAGTATATCCGAAGGGTAAGCCTCTTTTTCAGAAATGATGGCTAAAATGCAAAGTTCGAGTACGCCCTTTCGCATTTGCGCTTTAGTGTTTTCTAAATTTATATTCATTATTTTAAAATGCTTTTTTTGATTTTTTTAATTATTTTGCTTTCTGATTGTTTTGATGACACAAAGATATGGTAAAATATAGTACCATGCAACACATAGTACCATTTTAAAGATAGTAATGTGGCTAAAACAATAGCTTTATCGACAAACGATGATTTTTTTACGATAAAATTTTGGTTTGCTGTTTTGTTGATTAAAAAAACTGGTTCATCCACGATTTTGGCGGAACTTCCACGGTAAAACCCGTGAGGTCTTCAATACATCACGGGTTTATAGAGCGCGATAAATCTATTCCGCCAAAATCATGGATGAACCAGAAAACTGTTACAAAAAAAGATATATATTTGCAATAGATACCTCCTTGTTGCTGCTTGGTCAAAAGACCAAAAGCAGGGCGATAGTGCAGTAACTATTGATTGATAACAACAAGCAAGGCGAAAAGAAAATATTTTCTCAGTGCATTATCTTACACCCTACATATCACGAGGCATAAATCTCTCCAACCGCTATACACAAAACAAGGTAATTTACTTTTTTAAGAACATAAAATTGCAATAAAACCTTTACAAATTAACATTTTATTATAAAACAAAACTAAAAATTGGAAAATCTTATGATTTTGATTACTTTTGCCCTTAGTAACGTGTAAATAATAACTTGTGTTTTCTGCTTGCCTATTAAAAGCTATACTTCTCTAAATTTTCAGCCCAATGCGCTGCATTGAACTTCAAATTTAGCTCGTCTGTCTTCTAATATACTAACCATAAATCCACAACTTATTAGTCACACGTTACTTATACAGAGAAAACAGAGTAAAAATTATCATTTATGACTAACGAATTACCATATATAATACTCGGAGTTATAGCAACTTATTTTGTTGTTTTGACCTTAATATCCCGAGCCATATCAAAAAAATCTACGGACAACGAAACCTTCTTTTTAGCAAACAGAAAAGCACCTTGGTACTTGGTTACGATTGGACTTATCGGAGCATCTATTTCTGGTGTGACTTTCGTTTCTACACCAGGTAACGTAGGCGGAACAGGTGTAAATATGGCTTTTTCTTACTTGCAATTGGTTTTTGGATATGTTTTGGGTTATGCTGTTGTCGCTTTGGTGCTTCTGCCTGTGTATTATCGTATGAATTTGGTGTCTATTTATGGCTACTTAGAGGAGCGTTTTGGTTTTTATTCCTACAAAACAGGGGCAGCACTTTTTCTAATCTCTCGTACCATAGGCTCTGCCTTTCGTATGTATTTGATGGTGCTGATTTTACAAAAATTTGCAATGGATTCGCTTGGTATTCCACTTGCTGCTACTGCTTTTTGTTGTATTGCTTTGGTTTGGTTTTATACTTACAAAGGTGGTACACAAACTATTCTTTACACAGACGTTTTGCTGACTATTTGCTTCATTTCGGCACTTTTATTGACGATTTACATCATTTGCAACTCAGGAGATAACTCTTTTTCAAAAATGTTTACGCAGCTTTGGAATAGCGATTCGTCTAAAATTTTCTTTTTTGAAAACGGACTGAGCGACCCAAACAACTTTTTCAAACAGTTTTTTAGCGGTGCGCTGATTACTATCGCAATGACAGGTTTGGATCAAGACCTTATGCAAAAAAACTTAGCTTGCAAAAACCTACGTGAAGCCCAAATCAATATGTTTACATTCAGTGGTATATTAGTTATTGTAAACCTTTTATTTATGATGTTGGGTGGCTTTTTATACATTTATGCTTCTCAAAAAGGACTTACTTTGCCTGCTAAAACAGACTTAGTCTATCCGACGATAGCACTCAAAGAATTGGGTTTTTTCAGCGCAATTATCTTTATTATTGGCGTAGTTGGTTCTACTTTTTCGAGTTCAGATTCTGCTCTAACGGCTCTCACGACTTCTGTTTGTATAGATTTTTTTGATTTTAATAAACGTATTGAGCAAATAAATCCAGCATTGTACGAGTACAATGAAGAAAAAATACAAGTGGCAAGACAAGTAATCGCAGAACAACAAAAACAACAACGTTTCAAAATTCACATCGGAACAGCTTCTGCACTTTTTGTTGTGATACTTATTTTCTCCGCTGTCAATAATGAATCTATCATCAACGAGCTTTTCAAAGTTGCTGGCTACACTTACGGCCCACTTTTAGGTTTATTTACCTTCGGATTGGCTACAAAACGTCCACTTACAGACAAATTTGTACCATTTATATGCGTTATTTCTCCAATAATAGCTTATATTATTAATAAAGTCGCAATCGCCTACGATGTTAAAATTAGCTTTTTAATTCTTTTAATAAATGCTATTATAACATTTCTTAGTTTGTATGCTATTTCAAAACCTGCACCGCCAGAAGAAGTGAAATCTGTAATCCAAATATAATTTATACTTTTGACTAATTTTTTGTACTTTTTCATAATTTTTATTTTTATTTTTCGTTAAGATAAAGTTAAGGCATAATTTTTCTAAACAAGGGATTGTGTAATAAATAATTTTTTTAAAACACTCTAAAAAATTTTACCATGAAAAAAATACTTTATACCGTAGGAATTTTAGTTGCTGCACTTTCATTTTTAGCTTGCGATCCTGATTCGCTTGAGCAAGTGGTTGAGTTCGATGTTCCAAAAGAAGAGCCAAGATTGGTCGTTTCTTGCGAATATCTCAACGGTTCGGATAGTTTGCAGGTATTCGTATCTTCAAGTTGGAACTCGACAGATACCGATTTACCAACTTCTAAAATGGACAATTGTTCGGTAATCCTATACAAAGGCTCAGAAAAAATAGCAGAAATACCTTATAAATTGTCCCAAATTGGTTTCGGAAATATTTTCTCCAGCAATCAATCCAGTGGTATATGGCAAGGCTATTATGCTGCAAAAATAAATGCTGGACTTAACGAAAAGGAGATTTATTCCTTGAAAGTGAGCGCACCTGGTTTTGCAACAGTAGAAGCGTTCAGCGCTGTTCCTCAACTTGTCAAAATCAAAAATATAACTTTCAAAAAAGATGGCTTCAAAACACTCGGTGACGGTGGCGGATTTGGCGGAGGTAGCAGCTCTATAAAAGACTTATTGTCGGTTGAGTTTGATGACCCAAGCAATGAAAACTATTACAATATTGAGTGCATAGAATATCAGAGAGATACGCTAAAAAATAAACTATACCAAGTCCGCAAATCATTTTCGATTAACCAAAAATTCAGTGCAGATCTTTTCGATGATAATGATTACAAAAGAAATCTTGAGTTTACAGACGAGATTTTTAATGGAAAAGCATTTGTATTCAAGTTAGGTATATATACAGATTATCCAGATTATTTCAATAATCCTGATGGTAACTTTGGTAATTCTCATATTGTTATCGAAGGCTACGATGTTCGCTTACACAGCATGAGTAAAGAGCGTTTTTTATTCAATAATTCACTCCAAGCGTTGAATGACAGCGAAGGAAATCCTTTTGGCGAACCAATCCCTTTATATACTAATTTCGATAAAGGCTTTGGGCTTTTTTCATTTCTCAGTACTTCAAAATCTTATATAAAATTACCATAATAAAATATGACACGTTCGCAACTAACCAATCTACCCGAATATTTTGACCGCTACATCAATAAAACTGATGACGTAGATGTCTTAACCGCTTTACAAACAAGCGTTACAGAACTCGAAAATGTACCTCTCGAAAAATGGAAGGCACTCGGCAACCGTGTTTATGCAGAAGGAAAATGGACAGTAAAGGATATTTTGCAACACCTTATTGATACAGAAAGGGTTTTTGTTTACCGTGCAACCGCATTTGCAAGAGGCGACAAAGAAGTAAAACCTTTTGATGAAGAAATGTATGCTAAAAATGCAAAAGCAACACAGCGCAGCTTAGAAGATTTACTCGAAGAAAGCATACATCTTAGAAAATCTACGATTTATTTGTACAAATCTTTTAACGAAGAAATGCTCAATCGTACTGGCAAAAGTTTCAAAGGCGACTATTCTGTACATGCCATAGGTTATATTTTTGCAGGACATCAACGTTGGCATTTTGGTATTTTGAAAGAAAGATATTTTCCGATGTTGGAAATGGCTTAGAATATAGATTTTCAGATTACTAAACACCACAAAAAAAGACAATAACCTTTCGGTTATTGTCTTTTTTTGTGTACTTTATCTCGATAATGACTTCTTATTCTATTACAATCATCTTCTTAGTCAAAGTTTCGTTTGCAGTTTCGAGGCGATAATATAATACGCCACTTGTTCCGATTTCCGCTTTGTTAATATTTATTTCGTTGTAACCTTTTGCGTATTCTGCTTCGATGGTTTTGATTATTCTACCACTTAAATCAGAAATTACGATACGTGCATTTTGACGAGTTGGCATATTGAAACTAATCGTAGTCGTGCCATCAAAAGGATTCGGACGATTTTGGTACAATGCCAAATTTTCGTTTTGTTTCCCTTTAAAATTCAATGCTATACTATATGTTTCGCCTTGTAAATTGTAGGCTTCTGCATTCGTATAGCGAGAATTGATACTCAATGCTTGGCTCAACATTCCGTTGATTTTTGCACGGAAAACTAAAGTATAATTAGCATCTTTGTTATCTGCTTGACTGTATGTTACAAAACCAGCTTCTGGTGTTCCAAAATTTTGCGCATCTCCTTGAATATCAACCAATTCCATCATGCTTGGGTTATAATTCAACGTCATTTGATACGCCAAAAACGAAGCCATTTCTGTTGAGTTCATCGTTACTTTTAGCAACTCTCCTACTCGTAGCGTTTGCTCGTCTGTATTCAATTGGAATGTACCTTTTTCGTTACGACCTACGGCTTGTCCTGTTGGATTTGCATTTCCACTCACGTCACCTACTTTTACGGCTACGAAATTTGCACTTGCAGAAGTATTCAAACCTGTAAAAGATTTTGTTTCTGCGAAAGTCGTTAGCCAAGGATTAGTTACATCAGGGAAAACAAAATCTTTGTCCACAAAACGCCATGAAGTATTTTTGCTAAAATTAGTTTGTATAGCCAAAATCATTTTACGCAATTCTACCATATCCGCTGTTGTAATTGTTCCGTTACGATTTACGTCGGCAGCAATCATTTGATAAGGCGAAGTCAAAGGTTGTGTTGCTAAAATATGCTTAGAAATCAATACCAAATCAAGTGTAGAAACACCATTCAATGGATTAACATTTTTTTCAGGTGTAACCGTATAGTTTCCTACAATTGGTAAGTCTGCAAAGTTAAATTTACCTTGCGCACTGGTCAAAGATTGTCCTGTTTTCATACCATCTAAAACTACAGTTACATTCTCTACTTCTTTTTGCGTTTCTGTCATTATCTCTCCTGCTACAGGTTTCATCTGAATTGGAGCATAACCACAAATATCCATATTGTCTTGTACGTTCACAACCGTTTGGCAATAATCCCAATTTCCTGCCTCGTCGCCTACCCAAAGTGCTACCGTAATGAAGTAAGCATTTGGATTATTCGGATTAGGAACTGTTCCTACTGGCGGACACGTGAAAGTAAAAAATGTTTTCATCGTATCTGGATTAATCGTATTAATATCAATCACTTTCGGGTCTGGTGCAGGTACTTGTATCTTAAATTTCAATTTGCTCGGCACGGTACAGTTATCGTAACTTCCTGCATCTATCAATTTCGCATCTATCATAACCATTTTAGTCGCCATCAACTCCACAGCTATCCAATTGTGACAAACTGGCGTAGGTTTTTTAAGGTCTTTTACAGTTACTTTCACATCAGTAGAATTATAGTTTCCACATTGGTCTGTCGTTTTGAAACGTACGATATATGCACCAAATTCTGATTCTGTAAATATTTTTTCAGAAGGGAAAATCTTGCTACTTGATACAACCACATTATCACTTACTCTTACAATTTCGTAGCTATCTTCGGTTGCACCCGTACAATCCGTAGAAGTAGGTTTATCTATAATTACTTTAACTTTACACTCTTTGCCAATAGGCTCAGATGTTACTTTTCCAGCCACTATTGTTGGAGCTGTCAAATCAATTACTTTGATGATTTGTTGGTATTCCATGTAACCATCTGTATCAAACTTATAGCAAGATTCTGCATCAATAATATCTTGCATATCTTTACGACAAGGTGCATCAGCAGCCGTAACACTACTTATTCTATCTGGACGTAATAAATCAATATTAGTATAAGTTCTATTTTGTACACCACAAGCAGCACCCGTTTTTCTTAAATCTCCTTTATTTGGATTAAGATTTGTTGGTGGCTGACACCAGTTTAATACTTTCCAAGTACGGATAATTTTAAAACAAGCATCTGGTACTACTTTAAATATTTCATCTTTGTATTCTACACCAACCAAGGCGCAAGTCTGACCTAAATTAGCAATCGCTGGCTGACCAGTTGTTTTTACATCAGTTGCATATATTTTATTGTTATTACAAGTCAAAGTAACATCTTCTGGGAAAGTAACGGTATAAGCAGAACGGCTTTCTGAAATGTAATTTACAGTGGTCGTAGCGGTCAAACCTGATGGGTCTTTTACTGCCCATGTATGCGTTACTTTTCCATTTCCGCAATTGTCAATAGCACCAGAAACTGTCGGTTTTGCAGTTGCAGAGCAATTGTCATAGTAACCTGGATTACTTGCTGATGGGTAATCAATCAATGTTTTTTGTTTGATAGGATTTGCATCTAACCAAGCAGAAGCCAAAGGCGTATTCGAACAACAAACTACAGTATCACGACCAAAAGCTACAGGTGGCAATTTATCCTCCACTCGTATATTTACCATACATACATTTGAGTTTTTATTGCAATCCGAAACACGCATCACAACCATAAAAGCAGTATCAGCACAAGTAATTGTGATATTTTTTCTAAACAAAAGATCACTTTCAGACATTCTTCTTATCTGAAAACTATTTACATCCAAACAACAATTATCAAGTGAGCCATCATTAACGGTTTCGGCAGCTAAAATCGCTGTTCCATCAGAAGATAAAGCTACTTTTGTATTCAAATCACAAACGGCAACCGGTGCTGTTTTGTCTTCAATAATTAAATTACGTGAACAAATCGCAGCATTTCCACAAGCGTCAGTAGCGGTGTAAACTATTTTGTAAATTCCTACAGGAATATCACTCATTGTGTTTCCAGCAGCAACTTGAATATTGCTTGCATTTACAATTTTAACCGTTATTTTAGGTGCATTATCACAATTGTCTGTTGCTGTTGGTAATTTTGGTGTGAAATTATCTACATCACAATTGTTTCCATTTACACCTATTTTCACATCTGTATTATCACAATTGGTAAATGTAGGCAATGTATTATCCTTTGCCATAATTACCTGTACCAAACTTTTTACATTATTAGCGCAATCAATAATTATCCAAGTACGTGTAATCGCAAGTGAGTTTCCACAAGTAGGCGAAAGTACATCTGTATAAGTTGTTGTGAAATCGCAAGTGCTATTATTTGTAGGATAAATAGATTTTCCAGTTACCATAATATATGGCGAGTTGGAAGCTGAAGGAGGAATTGTTCCACCAACAATATCCGCACAAGTCACTGTAACCGAAGGATTTACAGTCACATCTGCCAATGTTCTTGCATTCACATTAATAGTTACTGGACAAACTGCACTATTCCCTAAATTATCTACCGCCTTTATCGTACGGCTAATTACCATGGTAATTGGATTTCCACAAGCATTTTTTACTACATTATCAGAGTAAGTAATAGTATAAGGATTGCAATCAAAGGCTGAAATTGCTGCGCCAGTAGCTCCACTTGCTGTCAAAACAGCGTTTGAAGCGAGCTGACTTGAGCTTACTGTATTTATCAATAAATCATCTTCACAAAACTTATTAATCGGAGCAGCAGGACAATTTGTGAAAACTGGAGCTGCCTTATCTTCTATTTTGAAAGTTCCCCAACAAGAGTTTCCGTCTAAGGCTTTTACTTTATAAGAATATATAATGTTTATATTTTTGTCATTCAAAGGCTGAAGAACAACATTTGTTCCATTCATTACCGTAACTGTATAATCCGCTTCACAATTCACACCTGTCGTAATCAATTGATTAGGCGAAAGTGTTAGTGTACAAAATGCTGGGTCTAAAGAGAACGTCAAATTATCAGCACAAGCCAAAGTTACTACAATCGGAGGTCCTACTGTAATAGTTTTTGTAGATTTTTCGATACAAGCTGGCTTATTCAATGCTGGATTTATACCCGTAACAGCAGTATAAGTACCCGCATCAAAAGTTGTTTCTATTGTATGTGTACCTTGACCTAAAGTCTTAGCATTGAAAACAGTAGCTGGAGCACCATCAATTTTGAACGTTGCTGTACCTGTGCCACCATTTTTTTCATCAGCTGCCAAAGTAATTGGGCAATCAGAAAAAGGAACTGTCGTAGCAGCGGGAGCTATCAATCTCGGTGTTGGGTAATAACATTTGTTTGCAATAGTCAATGTTTGTTGCACAACGCCCATCGCATTTACACGTTCTGCCACTAAACTATAACCAATACTATCTACGTGAATACCTTCCAATTCATATCTACCACCACCTACATTAGGAATTAAATCTCCAACAACATAAGGCGTAGGTGCAGCAGGAGGCGCAGCACTTGTAGGTTTGAAAAAACCTGTAACGCTTTGTATTCTCCAAATCTGACCTGCAAAAGCAGTAATTTCTACTTTATCATCAAACTGACCATTCTTCATATTGGTCGATGCAGCTTTACAGATACAAGGATCTTTTATAGCAACTGTTCCATTACAAGCAATTCCACCATTTACTATAATAGTAGAATTACAAGTTGCAGTAGCATTATTTGCATCTTTTACAGTCAATACTAAGGTTTTTGTTCCAATATCAGCACACGTAAATGTATTATTTACAGTTGAAAAAGTTAATGGAGCGCAACCTGTACTTGTATTATCTAAATCAGCCGCAGGAACAGTAACACTTGCCACGTCTAATGTAATTGCAATATTTTTACATTTAGCTACCAATGGCGTAGCACAAGCTACGATATTTACAGTATAATCTTCATACTCTCCTACTTGTCCTGTATTGCAAGGCGCAAGTACCACTGTACCAGCATTTATATCTGTATAGGCAACTCTCATACGAGTATTTCCTGCGAGCGCAGTAGCAGGTACAACAAACGAACCTGTACTTGTAGCCGTAGATGAATTTGTGGTTTGTCCTCCAACAAATTCTCCTGCATCGTCGAAATCGCCATCTTGATTGTAATCTATCCAAATAGAATAATTTCCAAAATCGCCAGGTGCAGAAGCAGTAATATCAAAATTATAACTTGCAGCTCTATTCAAATCTGGTTTTGCAAGCGCACTAAAAAAAGTATAACCATTATTATTACAAGCATTTGTAGTATTGGTTAAAATAGCTGCCGTTCCGTTGAGTAGTTTTACCTCTCTTACAAAATTTCCTCCACAAGCAGCACCCGTAGGCGTACAATAAGGAAAACTTGTTACTTTTTTAACAATAATATTATCCAAACCTAACTCGTCACGTGAACCAGTGCCACCAGCATCAGCTGAATTAAAACGAAGGTAAAAGAAACCATTATTTGGTATAGAAAGACCATTTATAACTGTATTTCTTGGCGTTACCACAAACGCTGGAGAAGCTGCCAATGCCTGAACAGTTGTATAATCCAAAGCGGTTACGGGCGTATAAGTTACGTCATCGCTTGAATAAGAAAAATTCATAGTGCTTGCACGATTTTGGTCATTAAATTCCAAAATATCATACATCACTTGGTAAGAATTTAAGGTAAAACCTGTTGTATTTTGTACTTTCAAGGTCAAAGTCCCTGGTGCAAAATCTGGCGTGCCTGCTGGCTGAATTAAAAGCGCATTATCCATACTACCTTTATTTACACCATAAAAGCCACCTGTTGTTACTGGTGCAGTACGAAGACCTCTTGCGTGGTCGCCTGTTGTAGCGATAGATGTTACACCTCCAAAAGGCTTAGCACCATCACTCCAACCTGTTACTGCCCAAGTATTTGTACACAATTGTCCAATATTTGCCAAAGGCATGGTTGTAAAACCTGTACCTCTATATTCATTAAAATCTATTGTGACATCGCTTGTTGCTGTAAGCACAGGAGGAGTACAAGTTGCCGTCAAAGTGTTTGGCATTACACCGTTGTTTGTATTCCATGTCGTAAAAGAACCATTTACGATATTTGCACCGTCATTGATATTAGGATTGTAAGCGTCGCCAGGCATGATATTGTACGCATCTGTGCCGCCGCCGCCATTTTCTTTGAAGAAAATAGAGCGAAACGCCAAAGGACGTACGCCACCTGGGAAAATCGACCAAGGAATAGCGATTTCTATATCGTTTGTACCAGTTACTATGTTGGCTGTAACATTACTGTAAGTATTCACAGTCCAGTTTACACCAACAGTAGTACGTACTTCCGCATAACCATTTTTTAGATATAAAACCAAGTTAGACGTAAACGGCATTGTACCTATACGACCATCGTAATTTTGACCCGACAAAGAACCTGTACCTCCCGTAGGTGCAACAGCAGGGTCAGTATCCAAGTACATAAGAGTTGGTTCATTTTTTATATATGTACCCAAGCCGCCCACTCCGACATAAAGATTGGTAGCATCCCAAGTAAGGTTATAATTTCCTCCGCCACCGAAGAAAACTCTTTCATTGGTCGTAAAGTCAGTGAAAGCATTACCTGTTAATGTAGGTGTACGAAATGCTTGAGCAAATACCGTATTTGCTACAAAAAGAAAAAGAATGGCTTGTAATATTCGTTTCATATCTATGAATAATTTAGCTTCGACCAAATCTCCTCTTTCGAGAAAACCTACAATCTGCAAGTAACTTTTCATTTTGTCTTTCAACAAATGATGGATTATCTAATCTAAGCAATTTTAAAACTTTTCAAAAATAAAAAAGCATTTAAAAACATCAATACGATGCTTTTAAATGCTTAAAATAGACAAGCTACCAGCCCATAGGCATACACCTGTGGTTGGATATTTTACGATATGGATTGTAAAACTCGCTGTCATAAGATTATAAAATGTTGTAAAAGACAAAATTCGTGGTATCAAGTGTTGAGTTTGATGCCAAGAAATATTGTTCCTATATAGAACTTCTTATTTTTTTTGTTGAGAAAAAAATAAGTTTGTGTAAGTTGCGAAAAAATACTTGTGATATAACGTGCTGATATTCAACAATTTATACTAATTGTTGGTTGGTGGGATGGTTTTCTTTACTAAATACTCTGCAAATATAAGTGTTTTTATAAAGTGATGCAAGTTTTTTTGGAAAAAAGATGTGACTAAGCCTGTTTATTTTACACCAACTGTTTGCGAATAGACTTTGTGTACTGTTGAGATTATAAAATAAAAACATTTGTAAATCAACAACTTACAAATGTTTTTATTTAAAATATGAAATTAAAAATTATTTAAAAAAATTACGACAAATATTTTCCTACTATTGGCATTCTTCTTCCACTTCCAAACGCTTTTGGAGAAACACGCAACACAGGAGCAGTTTGGTGTCGTTTAAATTCATTGATATTGACCAAACGCAAAATACGACGCACCAACGCCTCATCATTTCCCATGGCGATAATTTCTTTTGGTCCTTGACGATTTTCGATGTATTCGTACAAAATTTTATCCAAAACGTCATACTCAGGTAAGCTATCGCTGTCTTTTTGACCTGGGCGCAACTCTGCCGAAGGTGGTTTTTCGATGGAATTGTGAGGAATTACTTCTTCGTCTTTATTGATATAATGCGCTAAATCATAAACTTGTGTTTTATAAACATCGCCTAAAACGGAAAGTCCACCACACATATCGCCATAAAGTGTGCCGTAACCAACTGCCATTTCACTTTTATTGCTTGTATTGAGCAAAATATTACCAAATTTATTAGAAAAAGCCATCAGGAGCGTTCCTCTAATTCGAGCTTGTAGATTTTCTTCAGTAAGGTCAAAAGGTTTTCCGAAAAAATGCGGTTCGAGTGATTTCATGTACGTATCATACATGGGAGAAATCTGTACCAAATCGTACTGAATACCAAGGTTTTGAGCCAATTGTCGGGCATCATTTACGGAGTGATCAGAAGAATATTGCGAAGGCATAAGTACGCCACGGACATTTTTTGCACCCAAAGCACGTACCGCAAGCGCAGCCGTCAGCGCAGAATCTATTCCGCCCGACAAGCCTAAAATAGCCTTTTTTAGGCCTAACTTCCCGAAATAATCTCTAATTCCAAGTACGATTGCGTCGTGTATAAGTTGTATTTTGTCTTTTGTCTGTCGATTCTCTTTTTCGCCTTTTTGCACGTCTTCTAAGTCATAAATGCGCATTTCTTCTACAAAATAAGGCATTTCATCATAAATTTTGCCGTTAGGCGACGTCACAACCGAGCCACCATCAAAAATTAGTTCGGTTTGTGCGCCTACGTGATTGACGTAAAATAAGGGAATATTGTAGCGTGCTACATTTGCCCTACAAACATGCAATCGCTCATCACCGTGTACATAATTGAATGGCGAGGCAGAAACATTGAGTATAAAATCAGGTTTTGCATCCATCATTTCATCTAATGGACAAATCGTATAAAGCGGATTTTCGTTGCCTACATTCCAAATGTCTTCACAAATTGACAAAGCAATTCTTTTTCCTTTATAAACGAGCGTTTTAAATTCCGAAGCGGGTTCAAAATAACGGTATTCATCAAAAACATCGTAAGTTGGCAACAATGTTTTATGTTGTACATGTTTTATCTTACCGTCCGCTAAAAAGTAACAAGAATTGTATAAGTCTTTGCCTTCTATAACAGGATTTTTTGTTGGCGATCCAACACAAATTGCAATGTCTTGCGCCACTTCGCACAACTTAGCGATACTTGCGTCGCATTGTTTGATGAAATCATCAAATTCTAAAAAATCTTTTGCAGGATAGCCACAAGTCGCCAACTCAGGGAAACAAATTATATCTGCGCCTTGTGCTTTTGCATCGGCTACGCCTTTGAGCATTTTCGCCAAATTTCCTTCAAAATTGCCAATGTGTGCGTTGAATTGGTAGAGTGCTATTTTCATAAATATTAAGACCTATCCTAAATCCTTTCCAAAGGAAAGGACTTTTAGATTATAGATTTACAATAGATTATAGATATTTTTAATCAGAAAATAGATGATTACACAGTTGCGTAATAATCATCTATTTCGGTACAAGTTTTTAATAAAGGCATTTCGATTCGGGCAAGTATTTTTTTATCAATATTTGAAAATTCTCTTTCCATAATGTCAATAAAATTATCAGGCAAATTACTATTGAATTTCATAAAATGTTCAAATTGCAATGTTCCCCATTCAATAGAAGATGTGTCAATATCAGTTAATAATATGTAACCAATCTTCACATTTTTAAGTAAATTTTGTTCTTTCTGAGTTAAAAAATTCCGAAGACGTATAAAATTATCAAATATTAATAGACTATCCTCAATCTTAGAGTGCAGCTCAAATCCAATAACTTTGTTTGCTATTTTCTCATCTTTTATTTCAGAAGTTGAAAACTTGACAAATTTATTCATTCCTTTAAGCTCTATGAAGTCTATTTTAGGTTCTTGGAATTGGATAAAATCATATTTCTCTTTTTCTCTAACTAAAATAAGAGCATCACAAGATTTGTAAGCAGAACCTGTAACTCCTTCTGCTTTTTCTTTAAATTTATCAAAATCAATTACAATTGTTTTCGACTCAGTACAACAACTTTTATCTAAAATACCAATTGCAGAAAAATTAATATAACCATCATCTATTCCTTTTTTCTCTATTTTCTCAAATATTGTGTTAATCGTTATTTGTTCCATACCAACTGACTTAATGGATCTACTAATTTTTTGAATAAATCTTTAATATCACTACTTACATTTTCAAACTCAACTTTGCCTTTTGAGTTTTTATCAGCTAAGTAAAATGCAGTTTTTTCATGCACTTTTTCATTTTCGCTAAAAACTCGCAAGGCTTGTATCATGTAAGGACTATGCGAAGTCAAAAGTATATTAAAATCATTTTTGACCAATTCAATCAATAACTTGGCATATTCTACTTGCCATTTTGGGTGCAAGCGTGTTTCAGGTTCATCAATAATCAATAAAGTACGCTCGTCAATAAAACCCGCTTGTAGCAAGAGTTGAATAATACCAAAAGATTTTATACCTGATGCGGTGTTGAGGGATTTGATTTCAAGTGTTTTACCATTTTCTCTTTTGAAGATGAAATTTCTTGTTTGTCTGTCATATTCGTAATTACCATTAATAATCTCACTAATATCATTATGTAATTCAAGTATTTTCTCACCACCAACCTGTGGTTTAGAAACACTACGAAACGTTGTTGCTTTTTCCAACTTATTCATTAAATCCTTTGTATGCAAAGGAACTGTTGGTCTATTAAGGTTATTTAATTTCGTATATTTATCTTCACTCAAAACTTCGGAAAGCGTATTGGCATAATTTATAAGTTCGCTAAATTGAAGAACCAAGGGAGTTTCGAGAAAGGTAGTATCTTGAAACTTAAATAATGAATAATTTAGTTTCGTTTTCGTAATTTCATTATTTTGGATTTCTACTTCAATCAGTGTAATACTATTATCAGATATTGTAATAAAAGAAGGCTCTTTATTTGGCGAAAGTTCAAAGTAAAACTCTGAGTTAAGTATTCTACTTAAAGTTTGCCTGAATAATTCGTTTTTATTTTCATCTCTAATAATTTCATCTTTTATCTTATTTAGATTACTGATTACAGAAGCGAAAATAGTATCGGGTAGAATTGCCTCGTAACGTACAAAATCTTTAATTTTGGGAAATAATTTGTCTAAATCTTCTTGGCTGGTTAAAAATCTTCGATAATCTTTTAAAATATCAAGAAAATTATATGGTGCAAATTTATCTTTAAATTCAGGATTTTTAGCATCACTTTGAATTTTCAGGTAGATATTTTCTGCTAAATCTTTTATGTTTTCTTCTTGCAAAATTTTAAAATCATTATTATAACTACTCAACGCCTTCGTAATCGCAAACATCAACTTACCTGCGGTACTTTTGCCCATATCATTTTCGCCGCCGATGACCGTCAGACCATCAAGGCGAATCGAAGCGTTGTCAATAAGACCAATATTTTTAATTGTTAATAACATAAAAAGACTTTATTTTCTCAATAATGAACTGCAAAGATAAAAAAACATTCTAAATTTAGCTCAGTTTTCTTCAAAATTCCCAATATGGGCATTGAATTGAAAAAGTGCTATTTTCATAAAGAAAATTCATATTATCAGGCAACAAAGGTAGTGGTTTTGTTTGAAGTAGGCAAATAAAAAAATCGTTAGGAGCATATACTCCTAACGATTTTTTTTGTTAGATTACTGTATCAAAATAAAACTGCCCGAGCTTGTTTTCTCAGTACCTTGACATTTGTACTTTAGTCGATAAAAATACGTGCCAGGTTGTACCAATTTGCTACCAGATTTACCGTCCCATTTTTGAGTAGGGTCAGTAGTGGAAAAAAGAATACCGCCCCAACGGTCTAAAACTTCAAAAACTGTAAGATTATCTATCGTTTCGTAGTTATCTATACCAAATAATTCGTTGGTATCATCGCCGTTAGGTGTAAAAGCATTGGGAAGATAAACTTCTCCGCACGGCTGCGTAGAAGGATCTATAACCGTAATTTTAACCGTATCGTAAGCAGCACAGGTTGAAACCAAATCTGTAAATCTTACAGCATAGTTATAGATACCTGGTTTTTCAGGCTTTATAGTCGGATTAGAAATATCAGGGTCGCTCACACCAGACGTAGGCAACCAAGTGAATTTCGTTGCACAAGTATTTGTAACACTGACATTCACTTCTTGACCTATAAAAATCAATTTATCTTGATTTTTAATGCGGTCTGGTTTGTAGTAAAGTGCTGCGGCTTCGTCTTCTGTAACGGCTGCGCTGTAAATACGAACTTCATCTATCAATCCTTTGAGGTGATTGTTAGGTGTTTTTGGGTCGCAACCGCTTTTACCCAAACTAAAAATATTGTTACTCGATAGGTTCACACGCTGTCCGTCAGGTGTATAAGTTACTGTCTTTCTTTTGCCATTAATATACAAACGATGGTAATTGACATCACGAACAAATACGATATGCTGCCAACAAGTGCTATTGTCTATTTTTGCACTCATTTCAATACCTCTTTTTTCGTCTTTCATTTTTATTTTTACTTGACGAGCAGAAGCATCATATTGCATTGCGAAAGTGCGTTTTGTGTTGCAACTGTCTGTCAAATTTGTAAAAATATCACGAATACCAACGCTACTTGTTGGTTTAAAATATAGACTTATCGTAAAATTGGTAGTAGCAAAATTATTTCCAATATCGTACATCAATACGTATTCCTCGCCTGTCAATTCGATAGCGCCGCCGCCAATACCGCAAACAGCTTTTGGTGGATCTGGTGATAGAAATACCTTTGTTACTTTGTCACTACTGTCTTTTCCTATACTGATAGGATCATTGAAAGCGTAATAAGCTGCTAATTTTGAAGCAGGTGGCAATTTTTGAGCGAAGGCAGAAAAAGCCGTAAATAAGAAAAGAGAGAAAATTATTTTTTTCATTTAATAAATTATGTAAAGATTTTAGTAGGCAATTTTGCTTGTATAAAATACAGATTTTGATTAGAACGCAAAATTAAGTGTTTTTCTTGTTTAAGTCATACAATTTTACATATTTTAAAAATGTACTATGCGAAGTATTTATAGCAATGATGAAGCCAACTCGACCATCGAGGAAACCTAATTTAAAAAAATAATCTCTTACAAAACGCCACAAAGGATTGATAATCAGCGAAATAAGGTTTATTTTTTTTCCTTTTTGAAATAAACTTTCGGCTGCAATTGTGCTAAATTTATTTCCTTGTGCGATATGTTCCGTCACAGAATAATAACTATAATGTAACAAATCGCCTTTGATGTGTAAAACTTTAACATTAGAATCAAGCATTTCGTAGCAATCATGTGGATTTTCGCCAGTCCAATGTCCTTTGCGACTGTCCCAAAGTCGAAGTTTTATGTCGGGATACCAAGAGCCGTGTTTTACCCAATTGCCACAATAATTGGTGCATCTATTAAAGGAATAAGCGTCTGTTATCCAATTTCCTTTTACGTTTAAAATACTTTGCGCAAGTGTTTCATCAGGACATTCATCTGCATCGAGCGAAAGTATGTGCGGATATTTAGCTTGTGTGATTGCCCAATTTTTTTGTTCTATGTGTCCTTCAAATGCGTGTTCTACAAATTTCACTTGATATCTTGCACAAATTTCTTTTGTTTTGTCGGTAGAAAAAGAATCAACCACAACGATTTCGTCCGCAATAGTTTGTACAGATTTTAAGCAACGCTCAATGTTTCGCTCTTCATTGTAGGTAATAATGACAACTGAAAGTTTCTGCAAAATTAGTATTTTTAAAAAATTTAAAATTTAGCGTTTTTAATTTCCAGACATAAAAATAGCGTTGCTTAAAAGTAGTTTTCCTTGATTCCAAAAACCCCTAAAAACAGGATTGTCAGCAAGGTAAATTACCTGTCCTTTACCTATTTGTTGCGCTGCTATTTGTGTAGAATTTTTCAAAACATTTTTAGCTTTATAGCCTGCAAAACCAATATACTCTACATTATTTTCAATTTTCCCTACATTTTGAGCATCTTTCATGCTCGCATAATGCAAAGTATTTGTTTTTAGACCATAGTAAGTAGTAGAAAAACCATACGCCAAAGGATGCGTATTGTCCATTTTTATTTTAAAAATAGCACCAGGAATAAGGTCGCTAATTCCTTTGCGCTCCATATCTGTAAAAGTATCCAACCGTTTGTTTTCGATGCTCACATCATCAGGTTTTTTTAGAGAAAAACCTTTTTGGTCTTCAAAAGTATGTAAGGCTTCTTCCATCGCAATTACTTTTCCGCCAGCTGTAATCCAATTGCGGATTTTTTCCATCGTTTTTTCTTCAAAATCATAAGAACCGTCCGCCATCACAAGGACATCGTATTGGCTCAAATCAGTCCGTTTGAGTTTGTCCGAAGGAATGACCGAAGCCGAATAATCCAAGTCTTTTTCAAAAAAATACCACAAGTGACCAAAAGAGTTATTTGATACGCCTTCGCCATTCAAAATCAAAACACGTGGCGCACGAATCGGATGTACTTTTGCTGAACCAAAATCTGCTCCATTGGTCA